>DATGFZ010000165.1:0-8132 GCA_035308805.1 Puia sp.
TGAAGGTTGGAATTGCAGTTTTCGCAGAGGGTTCTGATGTTACGACCTAAGTTTGTCATGTTATAACTCTAAACTAATGGTTGCTTTTGTACTTGTTAAAGTGCATATAGGTTTTCGAATAAAGGGAAACAGAATATCCGAAGTCAAATAACAAAAGGTACTTTATTTAGAAAAAAATCTTAACTTTTTGGTTGGGAAATTTGCAACGGAAGACCATCAATGATTTTGAAATGCTTAAAAGGTATAGAAATTTACTTTAGTTGCTTGGTATGAAAAATTCATTGCCTTTAATATTTGCTATACTGCTGTGTATTTCATGCAAAAAAACAAGCGATGCTGAGTTTTCGGGAGAATATTTTATTGGGCTTTACATTCACCCAAATGAAATCACTCATATTGTACCGAGCTCGGATACAACGCAATTAGAATTAAATTTGGATGACTCAAATACATGGAAATTCGTGCCAAGCGGTCTAAACAAATACTCGATTTCGCCAGCTGCAAATACCAATAGGGTATTGTCTGGTAATAACTACTTGTTAAAGCTTATAACTAAACCTGGGGTTCTTTCAAACAACGAAAAGTTCTATATAGAAAAAAGCTCAGTGAATGAATTCTTTTTCCGGTCAGTTGGATCGGGATACGTTATCAATGTATTATATGCTGAGAAAAATAATACCATTTGGGGATATGGAATACAACTTGAGCCCCAGGACAGCTGTCTTTTTATTTACTCGAATGTTGACACGAACTACTGCTTTACGAACTTTAATCTGAGAAAAAAATGATCCAATCTAAAAGACGTGGAATGATACTTCTAAAAAGACATTTTTGCTTTTTAAAAACAGAAGAGTGACTTGATTACCGCATTCGCTGATAAATTCCAGTACCTAGAGGGTCGCAGTTCCACAATCCACAGAGGTTGGCATATTTTTAAGTTGGCTGTAATAAAAAAAATCAACTTCATGAAAATTGATAAAACAACATACACAGGAACGACTAGATTAGAGACGTTTAGCGATGGAGTTTTTGCTATCGCAATTACACTTTTAGGATTGGAATTAATTCAAATGCTTCATTTAAAAACAGAAGAAGGCTTATTAAAAACCTTCGGGAATAACTGGGAATTATTTTTGGCTTTCTTTATCGGATTTGTTACTATTTTAATTTGTTGGATAAATCACAACCATGCACTAAAGTATATATATAAAGTTGATGATAAATTTATGTGGGTTAATGGCTTTCTGTTATTTATGATTACCCTTACCCCTTTTCCAACCGCTATGCTTGCAGAATCTATACGTTCCGACGGTAAAACCGCTTTACTGATTTTTGGATTTAATTATATTATGATTGCCCTAGCTGCCTATTTTATTTGCAGATACGCTTACAACCATTTTTTGGTAGAAAAGAGCGGCAGGGAATATTTTTATTTCATTAAAAAAACATATGGATATAGCATATTTTATACTGTAGGAGTTTTCTTTATTTGTTTATTCTCTATGCCGACAGGAATAGTGCTTTACATATTTATGTTTACACTTTTTGCTTTACCTAAAAATTTTTCAACATTTCTTTTTAATAGAAACCGAAAAAAAATTATAATGACAAAAAGATTAATTAATAAAGAAAAATGATCAAACCTTGACAACTTACAGGGATCATGACGACAACTCGGTTTTGAGAAAACCCTACCAGCAATCAGACGTGTTAGAAGCAGCTGCAAGTTATTTATTCGCGGTTTAAAGGTTAGTGACTTTTCCAGATAATCATGTTGATAGTGTTTTCATCCTCCTCCTCTTCTCTATAAACCACATTCATGCTGTAGGCTCCTATAAGGCCTATAAATTGGAAAATTGTATTGCCCTCTCAAGCTTTCAAACCGGTGCCTTACAAATAACAAAGAGCCGGGCACTTTGCCGGCTCTTTATTTAAAGAATAGCGAACGGATGATCAAACCAATGATCGTCGTCATCCCTACTTTTCTTTATCCGTTCAATACATTTTCGCAAAGCAGCACCAAGAGCTGCGCTACATCCAATCAAATGCCGTTTCATGAAATATGCTTTTGAATTAAATAATTTTTGTTTACAAAGAACAACAGGCATGCTTAAGAAATCTGGATCATCCTCGCGGGCCTTTGTTTAGCCTCTTCCTTTTTCGGGATTATCAAATGCAACAACCCATTTTCATATTTAGCGTGTATTTTATCCAGGTCAACGACATCTTTATGCAGGTCGAAAGTCCGCTGGAATGATTCATAACTGAATTCTCGCCGGAAATAGAGTCCATCGCGACGCTCTTCTTTTTGATCATTTTTTTCGGAACGTATCGTCAGCGTATTGCCGTCCAGCTCCACTTGAAAGTCTTTCTTAGACAAGCCGGGCGCTGCTACCTCGACCTCATAATTGTCCATTGTTTCCCTGATATTCACCGCAGGGATAGTAGTATTGGTGTCCGAGAAATTAAGATTTCCCCAAGCGAACAAATCCCTGTTAAGGAAATCGTCAAAAAAAGAGGGGAACAGATTGTCTTTGCTACCGTTTCTTTTTACGAGAGTCATAACATGATGTTTAAATGGTTAAAAAAATAATTTCATCGGCGTAAAAACAAGTGCTGTGCCAATAGCTCGCCGAGAAAAGATTTTTGAAAGTTTGACATTTTTAACTGAAAAAAAAGCAGTCGCAAAGTCAATATTTTACAGGAAAATGCATTGGCCACGGCAACTCCGGTCTATTCCTGGAATTTTTTTGCTTACGGCAACGCAAACTATCTCTGTTGCATTGAAAAAAACTTATTTGCTTTTTTTGCATTTTGAAAAAAATTACTTTTAGTGAGTGCATGACTGATATCATGCAAAACGCCACACAATACACCGCCTTTTTTGGTGTACTTTTAGTCTGCGCCTGGACGTTTTGATAACCCCTGCCATTTTGCTGAGATCCGCCTCTCAACTTGATTATTTTAATACCCTTTCGCATTTTTCATTAATCATTTCCGGCGGCCATTCCGGGGATTCTTTTTTTCAGCCAGGAAATTTGTCCGCGGTGATGCGATTCATGTTCGCATACATGGAACCATTTCCAGTAATTATTAAATTTATTTCCCTTTGAAAATGTATCGTCTTCAGCAAGCAGCCATGCATCATCTTTTGTTTTGAAAGCCTTCAGCGTTTGTTCTCTTGTAGTAGTTAAAAGATCAACATAATAAGACAATTCTTTTCCTTTTATATTTTGCCTGCCCTTATCGCCGAGTTCCATTCCATCGCCCCACATCTTTTTTTCTTCTTCATTAAAATCCGCGCGTTTATCTATGGTAAGTACATAATAAATTTTATCTACACTAGCAAGGTGCATCAGCAATGCGCCAACCGTGTTGCTCTGCGCGTCCTGCAGGTGATCGAGTTGTTCCATCGTCATTCCTTTGGTTAAATTAATAATAGTAGAACGGTTATAATTCATCATTGATACCAGCGAACCGATATAAGGAGTATAGCCTTCTCGTGGCCCAATCATATACAAACTTTCATCCATTAGGTGCGGCGCGGCAGATGCATGATTATTAAAACCGAATAAGCCTGCTGTTGTTGCTGCAAAAGAAAGCAATGCGCCCGATTTCAGAAATTTACGGCGATCAAAAGGAATGTTGTTCATAAAAATTATTTTGGTTAATCCAAATTAATAAAAAATAGCCGTTTAAATTTTTCTTTCCGAACCGAAGAAGCCCTGCCGGGAATTGCAGCGTTCAAAATTCTTTGCAAAGAAATACTGTCAATGGAATACATTATTTCAATTTACTCATGTGATCCTACTCTCTTTAATAAATTAAATGCAACCGAATCATTTTGATCTTTGTGCGATTGAATAGTATCATATTTTTGTTCAAGCATTTTCTCTGGTTTTTCTAACGGAGATAAAATGAAAGTCCTTTCTTCAAAAATCACAAGGGATAAAGGAAGTTGATAATTTTTATTTATTCTGAGGATGGTTTGGAAATGCCGTTGATGGATCGGCTCGAATTTATTTTGTTCCTTCAGTTATTCTTATGCCTTTGGGTAAAATAAATTAGAATCATTTAGAATTCCCCTATCTATTTCCGTCAGCTGATAAAAATAACCATAGCGATTTGGGATGAAGATTTAAAAATTTTAAATTATTATTCTAGACAGCCCCCAACAAAAAATTACAGATTTACCTCCGCCTGAACACGCTACGCTTCTCAATTAAAATAATTGCAAATGCTAGCAGAAGGATTTATTCCTTATGTTCCAAGTTGGTAAATGATAAACTTGTTGCGGGATAAATTAAATATGTTCAGTTTGCCGGAGATGAAAATTTAGCTTTGTTTCTTATTTTATTAATTCTTTTAAATGTTGAATCAGGACTAAGATTCTGTTTTTTCTCAATTAGCTGAAAAATAAAGAAATTTTTTGCTCGGATGAATCGCATGTTATGTAAATATTGCTGAAGTATAATTGCAAGTCATTTTTCCATGGCACCAAGACTTAATCCTAAAGTGACTACACTTACACCGGAATGACGCGGAATAATTTCAAAAAAAATCTTTTGAATGAATTTATGTTACCGTGATGAAAAAAAATGGAGCGCTAAAGAAATGGTCAGTCCTCTATAACCTCGTAAAACCGTCATCGCTCCACTCTTCACTGCCAACGCCATGATGCACAAAAAAGAGCCCGTCCGGATCGTAAGTCTTCTTTATCTCTTTCAGCCGGGAATAATTGGCTCCCCAGAAAGCTTCCTGCCACCTGGGTTCAAAAAAGTCGCTTTCGCTTACATACGATGCGGGAGCAGAAATTAGGGGTTTCATTTCATTGAATGATGCATCAATCCAGGATGCCATTAATTTAGCGGCAGGATCTTCTTTTTCTCCGCCAGGCATACCGGGATATGCAGGTTTACCCCCACCGGCAAAAATGACAAGGGCAAAAGCATCGAGCACGGCGGGATTGGTTGCTGTTTCCTTTGCTGCCTTGATGGCAGCCGGCGGTGCTCCCGCCAACCCTTTATTGAAATGCAATTCCAGCGTCCAATGGCGGCTGGATGCGAAGAGGGCATCAGCAAGTTTTTTCCGGTTTTCTTCCTGAAGGAGGGATTGTGGCAGCCATGCCGAGTGGAAGGCATACCAAAACAGCCCGGACATACCGCCGTCGCCCGCCCAATAGAAATTTTCGTCGGGAGCTCCGGGCGTGCTGTCTTTACCAATTGACTTCGGAGAATTTTTCTCTAAAAATTCAGAATCCCACATCTGCTGAGGGCGAATCGGAACAATGGTGAGCGGCTCAACCCAGGTATAATCTGACTCGCGTTCGTTGATCCAGGTCTTAAATGGCTGCCATGCATCAGATGCATCCTGCAGAGATGAACCCTGGAACAACATGGAAACTTGTAACCGGTTGCCGGCATGTAAGCGGATTTGTTCACCCCAATGAGGATTAAAAAGATTATCCCGGTAAAAGCCGATGACAAAATCGACGAGTTTACGGTGTACTTCATCTGAAGAAGATTTGAGAGTGCCGAAAGCTGCGCCAAAGACTTCCGGAAGCTCATGCGTCTTAAGCGTCAGGCGGGTCACTGCCGCCAGACTACCTCCTCCTCCTCCTTTAAGCGACCAGAAAAGATCGGGATGCCGGTAAGCATTTACGGTCAATATCGAACCGTCGCCAACTACGACCTCCGCTTCCAGCAGGCTGGCTGCTGCAAGTCCGTAATTTTTTGAAAAGCTGCCAAAGCCGCCGCTTTGTATCAATCCTGCTACGCCCACGGTAGTGCATCCCCCACCTTGCACATATTTTGCTCCCTTGGTAGTAACAGCATTGTATGCCTGTCTCCAAATAGCGCCTGCCTGCACATGCACTGCAGGCAAAGACGCTGTTCCTGGCGGAGCCCCTTTAGGAACGAAGCTGTCAGTCAACTCAACGGAGTTCATTTTCCTTGTCCATATCAGTAGCGAATCAGCGGAGCAGGAAGTTCCCTGGAGGCTGTGTCCTCCCCCCTTGACGACAAGTCTGAGGTTTTTTCGCCTTGCGAATTTTACGGCAGCTGCCACATCCGAACTTTCATGTGCTTCGACGCAGTAAGCGCTGGGCTGGGAACGCCAGGCACCCGCCCATCCGCTGCTCTGTGTGAGCGCCGGCTCGTCCCCCAGAAAATACGGGTTATGGATTTGGCTGAGGACAGTAGCGCAGGGTTCTCCGGTCGGATTGGTAGCGCAGGAAGCAAATGGTGCTTCCAGTTTGATGAGCCGGCCTTTCAGGCCCTCTTGCAGTGCATCCCACTCTGTTGCGCTGGGCCACCCGGGATCTGAAGGGCGCACCCTGCTGAATTTCTTCGGAATCGCTGATCCCAGCGCGGTGGACATTTTGCCTGTTATCAGTGTCCAAAAAGTCAGCGCACCAGCGTTCAGAATAAATTTCTTGCGTTTCATAATATTCGGTTTTCAAATTGGCTGAAAATAATTTTCGATTTCAGTCAGGTAAAAAACCACTGCAGGCAATGCTATCCGGATCGCTAGACCATTTTTCTATGTATTGCGCTGCAAGGTAAGGTTATCAAAAGCAAGACTTAACCGCGGAGAATTTAACCATCAGGATTAAAAATTCATTTGGTTTTAGATGATTGGACCCACTCGGAATATTTCGTCTCTTCAGCTACATCTGTGGGACTTTCAAAATCAAGTTTATAGCCATCTGGATCTGAAAAATTAATAACCCACATATTGTTTCCCACAAAGGGTTCTTTCATTGTAATACCCTTTGCGGAAAATTCATGATACAAAGCAAGTGCATCTTTACACTGAAAACAAATAGAAACTCCTTTTCCATTCGGGACATCTTGCTCTTGTTCGGTTTTCTTTTTATTTCGCGGCTCCTGTAGCATAATTGAAACACTATCTCGTTGGAGCCAACACCATTCAATTTTGCCTCTTGGCTCCCATTTATTTTTCAACTCAAATCCTAATCGATTCACATAAAAACTAAGAGAGATTTCAATATTTGAAACCATAAAAAAAGGTACTGCTTGTTTCACATTTGCCTCAATATGTAAATTGTTCTCCATAAGTAATAGTTTTTTATTTTTCGCATTGTTCGTGCTCCATAGGAAAAAAGAAAGTTTGTGTTTACACTGGAGTTTGTCAAACACCGGGTTGATCGGTTTCCTGGATGATTTGAAGTTTCTGTCCCACAGAAAAGCTCCTTTTGGTCTTGCTATAATACCCTAAATTGAAATTACTAAATTGAAATCAGGTCTGCTAGCTTTTATCCAAAACCTGTTTCATTCCCATTCAGTTTTCGTTTTTCAAATTTTTCCACATATCGCCATGCTGCTCATTGTTATTTATGTGGGCAAAATAACTGTAGAGCTCGGCGGTAAAAACATATCTGCATTCATTGCTTTATTTTGTCTTTTGATTGCACCTGGTTTTAAAGGGTCTCAACAACCATTTGAACCTGTTGTTTTCAATCAATTGTTTTGGGTACTTTGCTTTTATCAACTCTCAAGGTTCATAAAACACAGCAGTGGAAATTATTTATGGTATTTGACTCTATTCACCGCTCTATTTTTTCAGACTAAATACGACGCATTATTCTTTGCTTTTGGTTTATTGTCTTTATTTTTCTTTGGGAAAACAAGGGTTGCGTTAATCAAAGGTAAATATTGGCAATGTTTGATTATCTCATTTTTGATTTTATTGCCGAATATTATTTGGCAATATGTAAATGATTGGCCTGCACGATAAATGTTTCAACGGCTGTATGAAACCCAGTTGGATGATTTAGCGCCAATACACGTACTGTACGATTTGTGCTTATCCGTTAATCCAATTGCTTTTATCCTCGTGCTGCCGCTTTTGTTTTTATGTTTGTCAATAAAAGAAATAAACGTCTTTATTTACCCCTTGCCTGTTCAATTTTATTATCCATTTTATTTCTAACTTATAGCAAAGGGAAAGCCTATTATTTCTTTCCGATCGTTCTAACCATCCTTCCTTTCTGCGGTATCTTTTGGGAGGGTCACTTACTGCCGAAAAGGAAATGGTTATTATATCCTCTGAGCTTTATTTTATTAATCGGCGCAGTGCTGATCCCTTTCGGAATTCCTGTCTATTCTTTT
>DATGFZ010000166.1:0-2378 GCA_035308805.1 Puia sp.
GCTCCGCTTCCGAAAAATGCGATGGTGTTGTTTGAAAAATAATCGGAAAAAGATTGTTCATCAAGAATCATTGCAGTAGCCGGAGCAATTTCTTCGAGATCGGAGGTAAATAATGCAGTAAAAACTTCATTGCGGCGTGCATCGATCATTGGGCATAAAAATGCTTTTTTGTTTTTGAGTTGTAATGACGCAGCAAAAGCCATTAAGGCCAAAGTGCTTTCGGTTATTAAAGGAATGTGGAGTGCATAACAAAACCCTTTGACAGCAGCCATGCCAACACGCAAACCCGTGTAGGAACCAGGACCAGCACTGATAGCTACAGCACTCAAATCCCTGAATTCATGCTTCGCATTTTGCATCATTTGATCAATGGCCGTATGCAGCCAGGCAGCATGGTCCTGTTGATTTGTGTTGTGCAGTAAGGCCAATATTTCTCCATTTTTTGCAAGACAAATACTAGCGGTATCGCCTGCCGTGTCTATATTTAAAATGAGAGACATTATTTAATTTCTTTTTCCAAACTTTCTGAAATGGAATACCTCGTGTCGGTTTTGCCCAATGCCAACAACAAACCATAAATATTTTTCAATCCGATTTTTTCCGACCATTCAAACGGACCGAAAGGATAACTGGTTCCGAGTTTCATGGCGATATCGATTTCTTTTTTTGAACTCACATCATCGTCAATAGTGTAGTAAGCTTCGTTTATGATCATCGCCACTATTCTTGCACTGATCATACCCGAGACATCAGGTACGAATTGAAATGACCACTCGAGTGTATCTAAAACTTCTTTCGTAGATTTTTTTTGACCTTCAGCAGTAACAATTTCGGAGATATTTCTTTCTAAAAAAGTAGGCCAGGCGTTCATGCGGATGAAAGGCTGACCAATCTCTGATAATGTATTGATTACCGAGTTAACGAATACGGGTTTTGGCAGGAATTCACTTATTCGCCTGATTCTTTGGTTGTCCAATACAAATTCAAGATCGAAAAAAGCGTCTGCATTTTTAACATGCAATAATTGTGATAATGACCCGACCATTATTGTTTCAACAGTCGAAGGGATTTTTTTTGACAGAAATTCTTCTTTCAAAACATTATTAGCCAGCACGGCAATCTTCATACTTAAAATTTGAGCAAAGAAAAAGCAATTTATTATTAAATGAATGTATTCTGCAACACGAAGTTTTCTATTTTTGCCGGATGGAAATAAAAGTGATACAAACCAACAGCGCTCCTGAACCGATTGGCCCTTACAGCCAGGGAATACTGGCGGGGAATTTTTTATTTATTTCAGGTCAAGTTGCCATCAATCCCACCACTGGAAATGTTGAAGCAAAAGATGTTATTGACGAAACGCACCAGGTGATGCATAATTTAAAGGCAATTTTATCTGCAGCGAAATTGGATTTTACCAATGTAGCAAAGACAACGATTTTTTTGAGTGATATGACCCTGTTCCCTACCGTGAATGAAGTGTATGGTAAATATTTTACCGCCCATTTTCCAGCGCGTGAAACCGTCGCGGTGAAAGGATTACCCAAGAATGTGAATGTGGAGATTAGCATGATTGCATTTGAAAATCCAAAGACGGGCGACAGAAGTCCGAAGTAAATCCCGGCAAACTTCGAAGTGCAGGATTATTTAAGGACTCCCAGTTCTCTCCCGACTTTTGTAAACGCAGCAATGGCGTTGTCCAGATGATATCGCTCATGAGCCGCACTCAATTGAACACGGATTCTTGCCTGACCTTTTGGAACAACAGGAAAGAAAAAGCCGATTACATAAATATGCTCATCCAGCAATTTTGCTGCGAAATGTTGTGCTATCGCTGCATCGTATAGCATGATGGGAACGATAGGATGATCGCCGGGTCTGATATCAAATCCCGCCTCTGTCAATTTACTGCGGAAATATGCTGTATTGTTTTCTAATTTATCGCGGAGCGTCGTGGTTTGACTCAGCATGTCAAGTACGGCAATTGATGCGCCGACGATGGAAGGGGCAACTGTATTGGAAAATAAATACGGTCGGCTTCTTTGTCGAAGCATTTCAATAATTTCTTTTCGTCCGCTGGTAAAGCCGCCACTGGCGCCCCCAAGCGCTTTTCCTAAAGTGCCGGTGATGATATCAATTCTTCCCATCACCCCCCGATATTCGTGGGTACCACGACCAGTTTTTCCTAGAAAACCCGATGAATGACATTCGTCGCTCATCACAATGGCGTCGTATTTATCTGCCAGGTCGCAAATTTTATCCAGCTGCGCAATTGTTCCGTCCATGCTGAATGATCCATCGGTTACAATAATCCTGCTTCGTAAATGTTGTGAAGCTTTGAGCTGTTCTTCCAGATCTCCCATATTATTGTGCCTGTA
>DATGFZ010000167.1:0-16176 GCA_035308805.1 Puia sp.
TTTTATTTGATTTTTATTTTTATATATACATGACTGTTATACATCAGACAAGTCTACATGGAAACCCCTAGTCATAATTAATTTACCATTTTTTTTGATGTAAAAATCGCTCCGAAATAAATACCGTGTAAAGACGGTAAATGACCCCCGTATTTTTCTGGTATTTTGTTAATGCGTTTCTTTTTATGCCATTTATCATTTAGGTTTAATGCAATCGAAATTATTTCCGCTTAGCGTTACTTGAAGAAAAATGCCCGCGTCAAAAAATCATTTATTACCATTTAACTTAAGCTTATGAAAAAAACCATTCTATTTCTTTCTGCCATTTTTTGGATCCTTACATCATTTGCTCAGCAGCGACTGGCGGTTTTTATGGAGGGAGCAGTTGACGGCTTTGCCCCATCCGTTTGCTTGGATTTTTTCAGGGATGCGCCGGATCCAGGCGACAATTCCTATATACATCATTCGGGCGAAGTTCCCGATGGGTTTACCATCGCACCGGAAAGCTTTAGCCGTGTCGGGGTACCGACAGGCAACAACTCTGGTCTGCCAAACAAAGCCGATCCATTGTATTTTTCACCAAAAGAGGATTTGGGCGACATTTCTACACAGAAAAAAGATTTTGTCAGACAGCAGTATGATATTCTTAAAACTACTCACCATTTCGACGCCGTCAGCCTCGACCAAGCGCAAAAAAAGATCTGGTCATTTGATATTATGGAGAAATTAGGGTATGTCGATAAGACCCTTCCCCCAGGGAGAGCCTACAAGACTGCGATGGATAAATTAAGTGCTGATTTTTCGGCACCAGGAAATCCCCTGACTGAGGATGACGTTATTGATCTCGGGAGCGGATTTAAGACCATTTTTGAATCAGGTGAAGATATCCATAAGTCCTTGTTGCTGGTGAAAAGCCGGGCCACCAAAGAGCTCATTGCATTCAATAACATTGCGCCCCCGATCGCCAGGGGATCCTCCGGCGACGTGGCAGCCTCATTGAATGATATTCTCGCGGAAGACGATATTGTCCAGGTGGATCTTTATGGCTTTGAAACAGCAGCGCGTGAGAATGCTGCCTTTGAGAATTTAAAAACAAAACTCCTGGTCAGCTATGATAAAGATGTGATTTTGTCGCGGGATCTTCATGGCGATTCATGGGTTGAGCATTCCTATAGTTTCACCAGAACATACAATGAATCTACTGTGGAATCAGTAACAGCCCATGGGCAGGCTGCCGTAGGTTCCATTATCCGCCTGAAAGACGATTGGGGCGATAATGTTACTGTCAGTGCAAGGGCAAACAATCGGAACCTGCTTTCCTCCTTTTTTGGCAGGCTAACGCGCAAAATCACGGAGCTGCGGGACCAGGTAATCCTGGGGAGGGCCGTTCGTTCGATAAGAAAGCAGGTGTTGAGCGAAGCAGGATCCACTTCTCGTTATTTCCTGGATTGTACCATTGCAGAGGAGGGAAAACTAAAAGATATATTGCGCATTGATCGGAAAAAAACGGAAGTGGCCCTTAATCATGTCAGGCACTAACAATAAATATCTTTTTTGCAACGGGCTACCTGTCAGCAGGGCATCGTTTGATGCCGAGGCGCGATCTTCCAACAAGGATTTTATCCGGCATTTCATTGCAGATCGCATTAAGTATAACCGTTCGCATGACTGGCGGGGATATGAAAGGCACCTGGTGCGACCTTATCAAACGATGAAAAAAGCCTTCGGTAGTTACGGATTTGAATTCCTCGATGAATGCAGTTCCTCTATGCTGGGGGAAAAAATGGCTGTCCCCTATTATGGGGTCATCATTTTTTTTTCGCATTGCATCCATAACGATACACCGGACGAGGCCGTGGAATGTTTCGACGGCCTTATCCCATCAGAAAAGATCGTATCTATGATGCCGGATAGCATCAACAGGATCTACGATTTTTCGGTATGCCGCCCGGGGTGGTTGGTGAAGCAGGCCAACCTTCGGAAACCAAATAACATCATTGGCGCCAGCGAATCATTCATTCCACTCAATGTCTGGCTGCTGATCTACACGGAGACGTTCTCGCGTATGGTAAAAGGAAGGCTGGACTTTACGAAAGCCTTTCATGCCACCATCCGTGCAGCCTATAACAACAAAAAACAAATAAGCTCATGATGAACCGAACAAACCTATCCAAGTTTTTAGTGGATGTTAAGGAAGGCAAGATCGCCATACCAGGGGTACATGGCGGTGAAGCGCAGACAGAGGCACAGAAGATCGCCTCGAAAGAAGAAAATCAAAAGTTCCGCGAGAATTATATCCTGGGCGAGATCAAGGAGATGATCATGAACAATAACCGCTGGCTTTGGATCTTGTTCGGGCTGCTGATAGCCCTGGTTATTTTTCTTTCAATCCTTCTCTGGCGAAAGCAGGATGATAAGGCATTTTTTTTTGGCATCCTCGGCGGCCAAGGTCTGAGCATCCTGACCTGCATCAACAGGTTGAGTTATTTTTATGATCAGAAACGGACCTCGGAAACATTTCTTTATCTGTATGGTACAGCAACACCCGGTGCGGAAAGGGAAAAGATCCTGGATGAGATGATCAAATTCCTGACTGCGCGAAAGGCTGCTAACAAGTCCACCAGTAGTAAGAAGCATCAAGCAACACAAAATACCCATTGAATAAGTGCAGTCTCTTTTTCATTTTCCTTATGAACTGCCATTGTGAAGAATGCTAAGTTCCAGAAAAAACGAAATATCTCCTGAAGCAAGTTGCGCCTTGGACAAGAAAAAGTGGCCTGACAATTAATGCCAAAATATAATGTCAATCAATATGAAAAAAATAATGTTGGCGTTTCCAAATCTTGATGACCCAAGGAATCCGGACTTCTTATGAATGCTGAAAGATAATGCTGGATAAATAGAAATATTTTTAATAATCAATCAACAGGCCATTTTACAGTTGCGATTTCTTGAATTTTTAGTTTTAAAGGAGAAACGATATTTATATATGCTTGTGGAGGTTCATTCATTCTCTTAATTATATATAACAAACTTGAGTCAGCATAATTTGAATGATGCTCACTAAAATTCCAAATCAAATCTTCTCTTTCGGAAAACCATATCCATTGAAAGGCCAGGATGTCGATAAATTTTTCGATTAAACTACTGATGCGATCTGCCCCTCTGGTCTCGTCATTATCAAATTTTGGATACGTTAATATTAAGCAAAGCAAATCATTTGTAAGATCAAGAGCCAGTCTGTTTGCTTTATAGGAACCATAATAGAGTAATTTTATCTTATGGCACAAAGAATCAAATCCCTGCGTAACCTTCAGCCAATTTTTATTTTCGCAAGTCATTACAGAATAAACGAAGTAAGTATTTATGAAAACAGCTTTGGTGTCAAAGGGGTTATCAGTAAGAAAATGGTGAGAGCTTTTGTTACCCGCTATAAAATCAGGGATTTTTTCATTCAACTCTCTGAATTTTTCTGAAACGGAAACGGCCAGTTCTTGTATGAATTGATCTCCAAGTTTTAGCTGGAGGTCATCAGCAGCCACATGTTGAATCCATCCGCCTAAAGCGAGGAAATCATCTGGCCAGGTAAAATCTTTTAAAAGAGGAGATTTGCTTTGGGTCCAAAAATATTTGGTCAACCATGTATCAAACTGCTCCTGCAAAAGCAGTTTTGTTTCCTCATTTAAATTTCTTTTCGAGGTATTGTATATTTTACGAAATAGAAATTTTCCTACGGTGCCCCATTGGTCTTTAATCAAAAAATCAACAAGATCTTTTCCAAGAAACCGAGGTTTGTAATTATACTCTTCTACAATCAAAACTCCAAAAAAGGGACCCTGCTTTTCGTGTATTTTGAGGTGATCAAGAATTTCTTCTTCAATCAGACTATCTAATGGGATGCCATATTCAAATAATGCTGCAAGCGGATCGGGAAATAGTGCCTGAATAATATTGATGAGTTGAATTTTTGAGTTCCAAAAATTGATGATATTTCTTAACAGAGAAATGGGATTATCCAAATGATCAAAGTATTGAAGGCTAAAAAATAGATTTTCCCATTCTGGAAAAGACAAATATTCTTTATTCAGGTGACTGTATTTATATTCCGTATTGAAGGAGCGGACAAATTCCATGACCAAAGGTTCCCAATCTTCCTTCGGAACTACACTGCATAATTTTTTTTTGATTTCAAATTGCAATGAATCAGGAAGAGAACCAAGCCTATCAATTAGGATCAGGTAATTTGCTAGTCCCTGAATCGTGTAGGACTCTTTCTGAATACGAAATTGTCCCAGTAATAAGAATTCATTTGCTACAGTTTTTTGATCAACATTTTCAAACGTAAGATAACCCTGGGGTTTTCTAATAATTTGATTCCCTCTTAAAGCTTGCCGAATAATAATTTCAAAAGGTGCAATATCTATTTTGCTTGACTCCAGCTCATATAATAAAAATAGATCAACCCGAGTCGAATTGAATAGTAATTCGATCCATGTTTGAAAGTCTGGAGATATTATATTTAGCCCTTTGTCCATCCTTTATTTTTTATACACTCCTCCCAAAGCAAATCAAAATATTTAATTACTACCTCTACAGAAGTGTTTGAAAAAGTTGTGAGTGCAACATCTTTATTGTCAATATCGGCAAAACTTGGACCCATGTGCAACCCCTTAGAAACAGTTCCATTTTTTTTTAAAATATAACGATCATGAATGGTCAAGTTGCAATATTTCGTATCTACATATTGACAAACACTAACACTGGCCTGACTAAGATATTCTCCGATAGGAATCAAAAAGGGAGGTCTGTCGTTAAGATTTATGACTCCCGCTATAGACTCGCGAGTTATGATTTTAAATTGTGCATTTTGTCTTGCCAAAAGCCACATTAGGAAACTCCAATTATCGTCTTCGATTTTTTCATCAGTAAATGGATTTTGTATTGATTTAACTACGTCTAAATATGGATCCATGATATAATAGTTGTCCCCTGCAACAGGAGAGAAAAAATTTTCCATGTAATTAATGATCTCGTACCGCCTTGCATCTAAGGTGCCAACATTAAATAAATAATCTAA
The DNA here is from genome assembly GCA_035308805.1 of Puia sp. Classification (GTDB taxonomy): domain Bacteria; phylum Bacteroidota; class Bacteroidia; order Chitinophagales; family Chitinophagaceae; genus Puia. Next base: position 5,078 of record DATGFZ010000167.1, read on the forward strand.
AAAACTATAAAACATAAGTTGTTAAAATCATGACATCAAATCGTAATTTTGGCCATTTGAAAGTCTCCTTTCCACTCTTGATTTTATTTTAATAAGGTTTACGCCTTCTTCTTTTTTGATACTTAGTTCACCACTGCCAAAAGCACCACCGATACTGTTGGAGACCTGAAAAATAATATCTTCGTTCCCTATCCAATATCTATCATGAAACGGTTCATTACTAAATATGAGTTCAAATTTCTTAAGTATCAATAACCTTGATTTTTCAAAAGTTTTCCTAATCAGTTTATAAATTTGTTTATAGTTGTCAGTCAAAGTTTGCTGATCGCCTTGGATCACGTCACGTGCCCTTCGCCAATAACCGATTATTACAATCTCTTCTATTTCTCCTTTTGCCATTGCCGTGATTAGCGCATTAAGAAAAATCTTTTGGCTTAAAGAAATGACTATTTGGTTTTTTTCTATTTTGATATCTCCAAAAAAATACGGGTCATTAAATATTATCCTTTTCCCTAACGACAATAAGACCTCAGTCAATTTATCACTTAATTCTCTTTGACTTTGCTTTGTGTCCGGGGCAAAACTTGCATCCCATATAATAGCGTTTTGTACTGTAGTATTTCTTTGCTTTTCACTTATGGCAATTTCTCTTCCAAAAAGATCCTTCAACATTGTGTGAACGATATTTGTAGTGATTTTAAAATCTTTAATTAAATAAAACTTCTCACCACAATAATAAATTCCTGTTGTTTTATTCTGCAATAAGAATTGACCAGTTCCGGCGGGTTCAGACAATTCGACCTTCCATTGACCGGACAAAGTATCTATATCAGCAGCACCAAGCAAATCATTCCCGTCTAAGTTCCGGATGCAAACCCTATGTTCTTGCTTAAAGTCTTCTGAAGCCTGTATAAAACCGGAGTAAAGCTTTGGATCACCTTTGACTGAAGAACGACGATCTCCTTTAATATGCCAGAAAATTCGTCTTTTGTCGAAGACGGCGCAAACTCTTCCTCCTAAAGATCGCAATAATAGATTTTCTCCAAAGAGACCGGGAGGATCAATAGCTTTAATCTTTTTATTACTTTTATAACCTTCCAAATAACTGCAATTATTTTCTTCCCCGATAAGAAAACTTATATCCATTGAATATGATTCTAATTCATATTCCTCGGTCGAACCATTTCTTCCACAGGTGCATAAGTCTTTTATCGTTACATGTCCTTCATCAATTCTCTTTTTGTTGACTTTTGGCATCTCAAACCTAACAACAGTTTCTTTCCAACTATAACTCCAAGTCTGCAGTCTAATTAATTTGCTCCATATAGTTTGGACCTCCTTGTCGCTGGCAATGAACATCCATTGCTTTATTTTTTTTTCTTCCCAAAGAAAATTTGAATGTCCATTTTGGCCCCTATTTTTATACCAATACAAATCAGGAGGTGCAGACTCATCAACCTCTTTGCAGAACGCAAAAAAAATATTTTCTGATTCGCCTGAAACAGTTAACAAACAAAGTATGGAAGCATTTGGCATCACTACCCAAAGATAATGTTAATGCGATTTTAATATTGTAACCAAATTTTTCTGCTATTTCGGTTCCTTATTGTAGGAGCATTAAATAATATTTTAAACCATTTTTGCGCCAGTCTTTATTCTCATTTTCTAATATTTGCATAAAAATATTCTCAAAAGTCGTTCTATACAGTCCCCAGAACAAATACGGATTAATTATCAAAAAACCTTTTTCCTCAATATTTGTGCAAGGCTCTTCCAATTGGTGTGATAAATACACACCACGTGCCTGAAAACCATGATTAAATGTATTTCTTTGATATTTATGAATTAGGTCTGAATATCGTCTTATTGATTTTTTATCGTCTTTTCCATGGAGCCTTTCAAAGGCTTCATAAAATTTTTTGCTTGGTTTATATGAAAAACGTTTATCCATTAATTGATAAATGGGAGTCACTATTGCTTTGGATATTTCATTTTCATTTTCTTCTTTGATCTTTTCTGTATCCAGGATAATTCGACCAATTGTTTCAATTGCTATAAATGTAAGAATCGTCAGTCCAAATGGGCACCATACTTTATAATTTCCATCAGGATTTATAACAGACAGTTCATTCAATTGTCGAATTAAATAACTGTCAATTCTGGATTTGAGAAATTGTAATTGCATTTGTTCATCACGAATTTCTCTTGCTTCTCCATATGTTGCCGGACCACCTCCCGGTTTCTCTCCAAAATATGTTTCGTCTGGAACGGGCATTTTAATAAATTCTGGTTTAATATTAAAAAAGCGATAAACAACTGAATTTTTTTATTTAAAGCAGCCCGGCGATTATAAAAAAGCTCCGTTGTGATCTTTACAATTATTTTTTTAATTCGTCTTCAAAAAGTTGCTTTATATAATCCGTTTGTTTCATATCGGGATATTTTGTTAGCGCATTATTGATATCATCTATTGCCGCATGCAGGTGATGTTCTCTTTCCGTTTTAATTGGTAATTTCCTCATGTCTGTGATGGCATCGACATAATAATCCATGGCGGTACCTTCCTGTTTTTTAATGAGGTAACATAATCCCAGGTTTAATTTGACCCAGCAAAGAGAGGGATCGTGAGAAAGTGCTTTTTTACTATATTCCATGCAGCCATCCACGTCCCCGGATTCGTATGCTTTCCACCCAAGGGAACCGTATTCTGAAGCTTTTTGTTGTTCGTCTGTTTGCACAGGCAAATAAGTCGCTTTACAATCTCTGAATAACGATTTAATGAGTTCATCTTTTTCATAGGTGGACATGCCAATATATTCCTGCAGACTTCTAGTTCGGATAATTTTATCGGTGAGACAGGAAGAAAGGTTTTTTGCAAGTCCGTCATCTGAATATTTGTTTTTAAAAAAGTCAAAATACTGCTGGTAAAATTTTTGTTTATTTTCCGCAGACCACAACGTATTATTTACTATGGTTTCTTCCACCACTGCAGCAACTTCAAAAGTAATCGCGAGAGCTTGCGTCTCGCTTGGGTTTCTAAAACCTAAAAACCAGGTTCCTGTTTTAATGTCTCTAACCTGGACTGGGCCGCCCCTGAAGTTTGTACGGCTTCCGGAGATTATAAATGAATAATTCCCTTTGTTGAGATCCGCTTTTCTTTGAAATGCATCTGTATTATTTCTGTCCATGAGATATGTATCACACACATTTGTTCCTGTTGGTGAGATAATGGCCGATTCAGCCAAGGAACTCAAACCGGAAGGATCAATAAGTCTGGTGAGTTGTTCTACCAAAGCAAGTGCTTTATTTTGAATAGGCGCGGTCGTTACCAGGTAATACCATTCCACTGTATTGGGGGGCAGCTGAATTTCGACATATTCACGAGATTGACCACCAAAATTTGAGCGTATTCCGCCATTTAATGCGATGGTTTGTTGAGATAAAATAGGGACGACCTTCCGTATTTTTTGCAGTTGCTGTCCTGAGGCTAGAGTAAATGAAAGCAAGTAAAAGCAAAGAAGCTGATTTTTCATAATTAAGGGTTTTATTTTTTTATAACGAACAGACGCAAAAAATATTTAAAATATAATGATTTGCACTTAGAAGAATGGTTGCTGCTTTAGGATTAACTGGAAGGAATATGTGCAAGGAACTTATTGGGCTTTGAATAAGATCCAGGCTGGGGGTGTCGTTTTGCCGATCACCCACTTTGCATCGTCATTTACGATCGAAAAATAATGACGGTTGCCGCGTTCATCGCTGACATCAGCACGGTACATCGGAATGGCGGCACTTTTTAGTTTGAGAAAATTGCATTCACGCATCAGACCATTTGCTTTGATGGACTTGGGGAACTGGATCTGTTTGTCAAATTTAACCGTTAAACAATTTTGTAATTGCTGTATTGCAAAAAAGCAAGTTGTTATGTTTTACGATAAGATTCTATTTTTGAATTTTCAACATGGAATAAATGCTTGCAACGCATTTTTATTTGAGTATAGTTTTACGTTCAATAATTTTAACTTTGCTAAATTTTTTTGATGAGCTTGGTGAAAATATTTGAATGGATAAGGCAGGAAAAGTTGGTTCTCTGGGCAGGCTCGGGCTTATCGAAATATGCCGGTTACCCGACCGGAAAGGAATTATCTGCAATTATTTATCAGTCACTATCCAGAGGAGAGCAGCAAGAAATAGAAAGCAGTTTATCTTTGGCGGATATGACAGAACAATTCATCCGAATCAAAGAAGGCAACAGAAATCCATTGAATGTTCTTCTTCGTGATGTTTTCAGCAAATCCCCCAGTTCATTAAAGTTTCACCAGATCATAGCGAACATGCCGCATATCAAAACCGTTATCACGACTAACTATGATAATTTGTTTGAGCAGGCGTATGGAAATAAAATATTAAAAATACTTTCCCCTTCTGATGTTGGTAAAATAGATGGTCGCACGGAGTTATTTAAAATACATGGTGATCTGGGCTCACCAGAATCGGTCATCATTTCCAAATCAGATTATGCTAAATTTTTTTTTAATAATGAAAATTTAACTCTTTATTGGTCCGTGATGGCCGAACGCATTTCCAACAAAGCGATCCTCTTTCTCGGCTATGATATGGAAGATGATAATGTCAATAATTTTTTAGACAAAGTGTGGAGTGAGCTCAAAGAAAACCGGAAAGAAATTTTTCTGATTGCACCCCGTCTACAAAAAAATAAGGTCACTCATTTGCACCAAAAGGGTGTAATGTATATCGATTCCAAAGCTGAGATTTTTCTGGAAAAACTGCTTGAAAATATCAAAGAAAATATTGTAGCGGATTTTGAAAAACAATTGGTGTCGGTTGAAACGTTGCAGCAATTTTTGCTAAAAAATAAATTGTCGGTTGATTTGGCTGCTTCAAAAAGTAAATTAAAAATTTCAGCAATTAAACCGACAAGCCCGGAGGTAAAAGGTAATATTCGGGTAAGTTTGAAGAATGATGAACTCTTACAGCAAAAATTTTCTAAACTGATTCATGGAGAGGAGTTTGATGAAATGGAGCTGGATAAAAATACACTGAATGATTTTAAGATGTCGATGAATGGAATCAATATCCTGGGTAATGATATCAAAGAATTCAAATTCGTTTTTAAATCAACACCTGCGAAAAAGGGAATGGTCAATGTGGTATTTGAAGATGGGTTTGAACTCAATGATATCGAATATGAAATTTTTGCTTCTGCAAAACAAATCCAAATCACAGCAAAATATAAGCGTGTATCGCTTAGCATAAAATTTTCCAAAAAGGATTTTGAAGAAAAGAAAACCTGTGATATTTCTATTGCTGGCGAAAGTTTTGAACACTCGCATGATGCCATAAACACATGTCAGTTTCTAGACCGGTTCTCTGCCGGAAAAAAATTCCACATTTACCCGGAAATACCGGGCGCCACCAATGAATTTGGCGCCGGCTTTAATGAAGATTATAATAAGGAAGTCAAAAAGAACCTGGAATTTTATGAATTGCTAAAAAAAGTAGAAACAGCCTATAAAATCAAATGCAAAAATATCACGCTGCCCACCAATGAGCTTTTTCATCAATGTACCCTTGCATTAAATGCTGTAGCCGGTACCGAAACCTTGGTGCATAGTGATGGCAACGTGAAGTTTGACTTATCGGAAGAGCAGGTACCCCTAGATGTTTTAGTGGAGTCAGGCGGAAATGGAATTGCTATCGGTGTACAAAGTAGCGAGCAAGAAATCTTTAACATTTATGGAGAGAAGATCAATTTGGGATATAGAGAAACGATATACTCCGATCTTTTTATTGTGAACCTTGAGAAAATATTGAGAAAAGAAGAGACAGTTGTCAGACTTCGCAGTAAATCACAAACAGCTACGGTAGTTTACGTTAAAAAGAAATTACATGATGCCGGGTAAATAATGATGATAATTTCGGTTATACATGTACGTTGTAATCGCAATTTTATTTTTTTGTCAAACTGATTTACATGTTTATTAACGAAAGATTTTTTTTAATTCATTTGGGACCACTTTATGCAATTGTACGCATTAGTTTTCGTAATCTTGGCATCGAATAAAATGAAGAATAAAAAATGAAACTACCGGAAATGGACAACCGAACATAATTCTGAATCCTTACAGTCTTTTTTATTCAAGGAAATTATCGCATCCTGACTGCCTATTTTCATACATTGAATATGTTAATGCTTGGGGATATCCGTGTATTCGACAAGAATTGCGAACAGGCAGATCGTTGGGAAGATTATTACAATCCTTCTGAAAATACACCTGAAGATGCTTTACTCTAAAATAATGCTTCACCGTATAGGCCTGTTGGGTCTGTTTATGAAATTGCCTTTATACATTAAACATCTGTTCATAAAATACTAAAATCTATATCGAGGGGCTTTGATCTTTGGTACCGATTGAATAGCTGGTGACTTTTAATCAGATTCATTTAAAAATCCCTCTTTCCTTTCCCGCGAGAAAAACCTTATTCGACAAATTTCATTCGATTTCCAAAGCTTTTCTGATTTGATCTGCTATTACCATCTCTGAATAAAAATAATCTTTAATTGAAGTTGCAATCTTTCCATGTTTATCCACGAAAATAATGAAAGGCATTCCCGTGGGATGATAATGATTAAAATAATCACTATAAAAGCCGTTCGCAAATAGGTTGATTTGCCTTGGATTGGTATATTTTCCAGAATAAATGCTTTTCTTCCATTGACTCTCGCTTACATCGGCACAAATGCTTATTACTTTAAAATTAGAATCTGCTCTAAACTCACTTTCGACACTGTCTGTAAAAAATTTATAAAACATGGCACATCCCGTGCAACCAGTATACCATGCGTCAATCATAACCGTCTTTCCCCGGAAATCTGACATTCGAATTATATTACCCGATGTATCTTTTAAATGAAAATCATATGCATCATATCCTTTAACGAGAACCAACTGTTCCCTTAGTAGGGCAAGCAAATAATCTGTTTTTACTATTTTATCAGCCTGTAAAAGACAGGAATCTATCTGGTCAGAAGTAAATTTTATACAAAACAAGTGTAGATGTACAAAAGTATCGAAGGTAAGAACAGTTAATATTTTGTCTAAGACTGCGCCTGAATACATTTTTTTCATCCTATCATAGACGTTTGTTATAGATGGAAGGTCGTCGGTCTCTAACCCAATATTAATAGCTGTATTAATAATTAAATAATAAATCGCATAAAAATTAACCGGCAGAATTTTTTTGAAATTTGCGCTATTGATATCGATTTTAAATTGACAACTGTCCAAATAATAACGTTTTATTTTCTCCTTCAAACTATCTTGAGAATTATTAAAATAGTTATATCCCAGAATTATACAATACTTGAAATCAGCTATGGATTCAATCTCGAAATCGCACATTGTATACACATTCTCACTTATCTGATTTTTAAAATATTTAAGATCACTTTTCTTTTTTTCCTTGAGGCTTTTAAGATTTTTATTTAATTCAAAAAAATAATTAAATGATCTTTCTTTGTATTTCATTCCTATGGAATTACTGATTGAAATTAATTCATCGTCGTAGTTTGCAAGGATCGAATCAACGCAAGTGTATTTTGCCGAATTGCTTCCAAAGAACCTAGCAGATGCCAACGAATCATGAATATTGATACTCAAAGTGATATTGTCTCCTCGTTCAACCATGTAACGTCCACCAATTTGTATATATTCTTGACCCCTTTTAAATGTTAGATACATTCGGCCAATGGATCCCACATTTTCAAGTTTAAACCTAAACGTGCCATTTTTTTGAACCGGGATATAAAAATATGTAGAGTGGGTAATGGAAGTATCGGCAATTGCCGTTCCATAGGCACTAACTATCCTAGGTTCATACATAACGCGGAGGCTGTCTCCGTCTCTATTAGATTTTATTTTGCCACTAAATCGAGCTATATTATAATTTTTAATTTTAGATTTGCCGCCGTTTAAAGCTTTTGAAAAGAGGAAACAAAAAGATAGTATTGCAGTTAAAAGTAAAGTCCTCATTAGAAGAATTTTGATTAAAAATTAATAGCCAGGATTCTGCGTGATTTTTGGATTAGATTGTATTTCTGCAGATGGAATGGGAAATAATATAGCGTTGGAAATCCACGTTGGCTTTTCAGCACTTAAAACTGCATCAGCGCGTCCAGTCCTTTTTAAATCCAGCCACCGATGCCCCCATTCTGTAAATAATTCTACCTGTCGCTCATGCTCAATCGCCAGGAGCAGCGATGGTTGATCACTTGCAGTGGTATTGGAAAGAGATGCCCTGTTTCTAATCATATTCAAATCAGACTCCGAACCGGAAAACTCCATTTGCTGAGCCCTTGCCTCTGCTCTTATCAGATACATTTCGGCAAGCCTGATTACCATGGAATATTCAGTTAAAGTTGCGGAAGCCTGAACTTTATATTTATAAGGAAAATTCCAGGTATTCGTCCCATCAGAAAATGTACCGACCCAATTAGTCAATCGGGCATCTCCTGGTTCGAATGCCTTCACAACAAATGAATCCAGTGATACGGTCGTCGGTTCCGCAGTTAAAATGAACGTATAACCTTCAACAGTATTGATATTAGGTATTACCGGTAAAAGTTGCCAGATCGCCTCGTTGCTATTAGCTAAAAATACGCTATCCAAAGAGGTCAGATTATAAAGAGAGTTGTTGTTAATAACCGAAGTTGCTTCCGCCTCAGCGCTATCCCATTTTTGTTGATATAAATAAACTCGAGCTAAAAGTGCGGTAGCAGCGCTTCTATTAGGCCTAACCCGTTGTCCACCCGAAGCCGAATAATCATTTAACAGGCCGGTTTGCGCATCCTTCAGATCAGCAATTATCTGCGCATATACAATCGAAGAAGACGCCCTCGTCGATACAGCATTTGTTTGATAGTCGGTTGTAAGATACATGGGAACGTCTCCATATAGATTGGTGAGATAAAAATAACAGAAGGCCCTTATGAATTTAGCTTCTGCCTCCATTTGTATCTTAAAGGAATCTGTGAGACTTTTAGAGGATCGAACGCCATCAAGTACGGAATTCGCACTGAATATATACAGATACGGTTCGGACCATAGGTGTTCAAGCAAATCGGCGTTAGTTACCGAAATCTTGCTATTTGCAAACTCAGCTAAAAATTGGTCGGAAGATTCGTTTATAAATTCGTCCGAACTTAAACCCAGCATCTCGGACACAGCTATTGCTCCAAACCCAAGAGTACCATTCATCATTGTTGTATAAATTCCTGTAACCGCAGAATTTGTACTTGCTTCGGTTAAAAATACATTATCAACAGTCAATTGATTTTTTGGCGAATCAACCTGAACGAATTTAGTACAGCTAAATGTTAAGCTTGAAATTGTAATAAGTAATAAGACGGCTTTATCTTTAGTCATAAAATATTTATTATTTAAAGAGTTAATCTGATTCCCGCTACAAAAGTTCTGAGCGGCGGCAAAACACCAATGACCTGACTTTCCGGATCGGGTCCGATGAAAGATGTTATGGTCAGTAAATTTTGACCCTGAATAAAAATACTTGCCTGATCAATTTTAAGAGACTTTACCCATTTGGAAGAAAGCTGGTAGGATACAGAAACATTTTTTAACCGTATGAATGATGCATCCGTAAATCTGCTATCTCCAAAATATGAAGCATAGATCCAAGCCAGAAATGCACCGCTATTTCCACCACCTGTTGAAAATAGTTGATAAGGTGCTTTGTCACCACTTTTTTGCCAGCGATTTAAAACTTCTACAGGTTGGTTATACATAGTGCCTGGAAGGCTTCCCGCATTATTAAATACATAGTCCTGACCGGTTTGCTTCACAAACTGAAAAAGAAAATCCAGTTGAAATCCTTTAAAACTCAGTTTATTGTCCAGACCGCCGTAATAGTTTTGACCAATCTCTTTTGCCGAGGCTTGCAGGTCACCTGGATAATCAGTACCAGTACCACTACCATCTAAATCCTGAAACTTATAAATTCCAGTCTTAGGGTCAACACCTAAAAAATGAAATGATTTCTGGTTGGAGATTGGCTTGCCAATCGTATATGTGTTTGCGTATGGTGAATTTTTTAAGCCAGGATAAGAAATTAGTTTATTCCTCGGAACACTGATGTTAAAATAGGAGGACCATGTAAAAGCTCCGCTTTTTACGTTGACAGTATTAAGGCTTATTTCAATACCAGTATTTTGTAATACGGCAGGCAAGTTTGCCTGTACACTTGAGAACCCTACGCTAGGAGGTACGGGAAGTCCGACCAATTGATTGTCGCTCCTGTTTTGATACCAGCTTGTTTCGAGCAAAATTCTATCCTTGACGAATCCGAGATTGATCGCAACTTCCAATTTTTTATCTCCTTACCAGCTATAATTTGCATTAGCCAGATTATTTGGGAACAAAGTTGGTGACCCAAGAAATGTGGGTCCAACATTTTGGTAAAGCTCCAAATAACCATAGTTGGGAATTCCATCATTGCCTGAGATACCATAACTCGCACGGATTTTGCCAAAACTTAAGAAGGATGAATGATCTTTGAAAAAGCTTTCGTTGGTAAAAATCCACGCTGCCCCTGCGGAACCAAAATTTGAAAATTGTTTACCCGGCCCGAATCTACTTGAACCATCCCTCCTTCCAGACAGGTTTAATACATACTTATCGTCATAATTATAATTTAACCTTGCAAAAAAGGCGTTGTACCTATATTGATTATATACGGTGGGACTAATGGTAAGGGTACCTGCTGAACCAACATCCTCTAGCAGTGCATCATTTGTATAACCAAAACCATTTATGGTGTACGACGTTCCATCAGAGGCCTGGAATGTAGCACCACCCAGAATGCTAAGCTTTCCAGCTAAAATATTTTTATTCCATTGAATCTGGGGCTCAACATTCCAGGCTTTGACTGTAGTTGATGAAAAACTCGAGCTGCCGGTCAAAATTCCGAAGGCGGGATCTATACTCGTACTCGGATGCGTTGCAATTTCGTAAGTATTGGTTGTATTATAACCCAGATCCACTTTTAGATCGAGTTCTTTTAGA
>DATGFZ010000168.1:0-4669 GCA_035308805.1 Puia sp.
AATATACATAACCTTTTCTCTGTTTTACCTGAACCAATTTTTTATCAACGAACTGAATGGCGAATAGATTATTTTTCGTGTATGCCGCCGCCAACTGGCTGCGTGCTATGTCCAATTGATTTAAGTAAGTTTTTGGAAATATGTTTTGTTTGTCAATTGATTCAAGTAGTTTATACAGCCCGAACCGATATTTATCGCTTGCGGCAAGGGAATGAATGATGCTATCAGCAACCGGTTTATTGTTTCTCAGCATGATCATGGTTGCTTTCAATTTCACCGAGGTATCACGGCTCTTCAATAATTTCTCGATGAATTTCGGCACGTTCGGGTTCTTCTCATAAAAAGGCATGAGTAAAACGGCATAATCTTCTAAGGCATTGTCCTGGTCGTTATCGCCGGCAATATCGGAGTAATGATAATTTTTTGTGGCAACGTTGTCATCGTCCGTTTTCTGCAACTGGCTTTCATCTTTACCTTGTTGTTTTTTCCATTGAATTTTTGCTTCAAAATATAATTTACTGAAGTAGGATTCATAATCCGGTCCCTTCAAATATCCGCTGTCAACCAGCATGGTAAGCAGCGAATGAATATTATCCTTATAATCATCGATGGTGGATAACTCCAGCAATTCCGGGAATAAAGATCTCGCGAGCAATAGGGAATCGTCAATATCCTGGAACAAATAATTATAATCGGAGGAGTTTTCAAAAACGGGCGGGTCCTGAACCATCAGTGTTTTTAACAAAGCATAGGCCTCTTTGGTTTTTTGCCGCGCGAGTGATTTGAAAACCATATTTTGAAAAACGTTCGTATCCCCCGCCTTTTCATAAATTAGTTTTAATGCGGCCACCACTTCATCCCTCACAGAGGAATCATTGATGTATCCGAGTTCGTTGATGAGTTTTGTTTTTGTATCGAAATAATCTTTGTCATTATAAGGTAAAGATTGAATCTCATGCAATAACATCGGCAGGCCCTTCGGTCCGAAATAAACATTAGGAATTGAATTTTTTGCTTTTTGATTTGTTGCAGAATCTCCGCTGTTGAGGTCATCGAAAAAAGCATTGAGCTTATTTGAAAAAAGAGGTTGGGCACTTCCTCCGTTGAGGGGCTTGAAGGTCTCGTAAAATCTTTTTACAAATTCATCGGGTTGTTGCAATGAATCGTACATGTTCATCACGTGGTACAATTTATTATTTTTCAGAAAAACCCAGTTGTAGAAAAGACACATGGAATTTGTATCGGCAAGGACATAACGGTAGCCGGAAAGCGAATCTGTATGAAACGGCTTTTTGCCGTAAAGAATAAAAGTTTCCTGTATTCGCTTTTCATTAATCTCGTCTTTCCAAAAGACAGCAGAATCCTTCGGATAATAATATTTTGGGTAAGACTGGACGGTTACATACACCGCTTGACCGGTTGAATCATCCTGGAACAACGCCATTTTATCCGTAGGCCAATAACTGTTATAAGATGAAGAATTGTAGTAATCATTATTTCCGCCCGCTTTGTCAATAAGTCCCCGAATGGTTGCATCAATATCAGGAACAACAGGCGTGGAAACACGAATGTTGACCAAGGTATCCACGTAATTGCTGAATTGGGGATACTTATTTTGGGTGAATGCGAATGAATCAAAAAAATCGCTGAACGTTTTGTTTTTATTTTGCGATTGCGCGGCAAGAATGTAATAGTTTGTCCCTTTAAGAAGAAATTTTGCTTTGATAAATGAACCGTCTTTTAATGAATAAGCAACGTCAAGGCAGGGATAACCTTTGAATGAGGATTGATGCCGGCTCAATGCCGTGCTGATATAATCCGATAACCCGAAACTCTCTTCAGCAAGATCAAGCGCAAAAGTATCTTCCTCAATAAAACGATAATTCTGGACCGTTTTCTTAAAAACAAAATAGGCGTCTCCGTTAGCCTTATCTTTTGCTTCATATTGCCAGGAAGGGATCCCGTCGTAATTGCTGTTATCCTTATTTTCAAATGGCTTCCGGGGAAATTTTATTTTGAATCCCCCCCGTGCCGGTTCAAAATTTACCCAGCCATTTGTTTCATCCTTTTTCTTTATGTCAACAGAATTAAAAAACTGGTCGGCTTCTTTTCCATCAACATAATTGTTATTGCCGCTCATTTTAAATACCAGGACCTCGACCGGAGTGACGATGATGTTATACCGCTGGACATCTCCGCGGCGTGTTTTATTGGTAATGTCAAAACCCTTGTATCCATTCTTAACGATCGATGTTTTCTTTAAAATTTTCCCCGGGATGTTTTCGTATAAAAGACTGTCGACTTTTTTCAATACCATGTCTTCGCCCTGTCCTAAAAAATCAGCGTGCGTTTTTACCCTCGTAACCATATAATAGGCGCCATTGCTCATATCGGCGTATTGCCATGAATCATTGTTGCGACTGTCCAGCCGCTTGTACAGTTTTCCCGGCAACTGCAGGCTGAACAAATTATCATCAGCGGTAAATGAAGAGAAACTAACCGGCACTTTTACTTTCTCAATATCATCGCGCTGCAACGCATCCCGATCCTGCATGATGATCGGGCGCAGTTTGTATCCTTTTTTGCGCAACAATTCGATCACTCCTCTTTTGCCGGGTAAATGAGCAGCCCCTACCCCGACAAATAATGAATGGTTTTTTACGATACTGTCTATCGAATTCGCCTGTATCTCATTGCGTTTGTACAAAAATTTTTCAAGATAGGCATCCGAAGTCTGCATCATCTTTTCCAAAGAATCAAGCATGTCCAGATCGCCTTTGCGATAAGCATCCTGCGTTTTCTTTTCCAGCGAATACACCCCCTCACCATCCGCATCGGCAGATTTTCTTTTTTTATCCTTCATCATATCCTGCGTCGCTTCGAGGATGAGTCTTTCCGTTTCAAAAAAATTCTCAACACCTGTTGCCTGCTTCCCCAATTTTTTCCCGGTTTGATAAATGTACAGATCGAGGTAAGTGTCTTCCTCAAAATCAGCGTTCTGCTGAAAAGTGCGATATAATAAACCGTTGATGATGGTAGGCTCTTCACTCAGTGCGGCTTTTAATTTATCTTCATATTTTTCCAGCTGAAAAGATTTTTCAGTAATGTAGTCGTTTGGTGCACCTTGTGTATAAAACCGGAGATTATTCTCCATTTTTTGATACCGGAATAACTGATCCTGCCATAACTGCGGGTCGAGTTCGAGTGCCACAACATCAGCGTTTTTTATACCGATGTAAAAGGAATCATTTAAATGAAAAACCAGTTTGCTGCTCACATGCATGGTACCAAAAAGATAGGACGGTTTTTTTAGTCCGTTGCCGGTTATTTCCCAAAGTAAAGCTGGGTATTTCTTAATGTCTTTTTTTTGAGAGAAGGTGTAAAAAGAGACAAGAATAAAAAGAGCGATTATCCAAAGTTTTCGAACGGTATAGGTCAATCTCATCTTATCTGGGTTTCAATTGTATATGAAGATGTAATAAAGACGCGATTTCATAAAAATTATTTTCCTAAATTCTTACTATAATTTGTACGGAGCCTGGTTTGACCCGAATTGCCCCTTTTATTTCTTTTTTAGTTGCATTAAATTTATTACTTTTGCACCCTTTAAAAACATGCTGTAACGTGATATCAAATCGGGTGCCGTAAGACCTGGTTTGAAAGCGGAACTTCCGTATATCTTACCACCTCAATGGTATCATGTGGCTGTAACTCACTAAAAACATTAACTCCACATGAAGCTTTCCCAGTTCAGGTTCGATCTTCCGTTAAATTTAATTGCGCAAAATCCCACAAAAAGACGAGAAGACAGCCGGATGATGGTTGTCCACCGCGAAACCGGTAAAATTGAAAACAAACATTTCAGGGAAATTCTCGAATACTTTGATGACAAAGATGTTTTTGTGGTAAACAACACCAAGGTTTTTCCAGCACGTATGTACGGGCGTAAGGAGAAAACCGGTGCCAAAATTGAAGTTTTTTTATTACGCGAACTGAATAAGCCAAACCGTTTGTGGGACGTCATCGTTGATCCGGCAAGAAAAATCCGCGTTGGCAATAAATTATACTTCGGCGACAGTGATGAACTTGTTGCAGAAGTAATTGACAATACGACAAGCCGCGGCAGAACCATTCGCTTTTTATGGGAAGGTACAGATGATGAATTTCGCCAGATGCTTGAAATTCTCGGTGAAACCCCGTTGCCAAAATACATCAAACGCAAGCCGGATGAAGAAGATAAAGAACGCTATCAAACGGTTTATGCAAAACATGAGGGTGCCGTGGCTGCACCAACTGCAGGTTTGCATTTTAGTAAAGAACTGATAAAAAGATTAGAGATAAAAGGCGTAAAATTTGCCGAGATTACTTTGCATACGGGTCTGGGTACTTTTCGCCCGATCGAAGTGGAAGACCTGAGCAAACATAAAATGGACGCAGAATATTATCGCATTGATGAAGAGGCATGCAAAATTGTCAATAAAGCGAGAACCGAAGGTAGAAGAATCTGCTCCATTGGTACAACCACCATGCGCGCGATCGAATCTTCTTTCACTGCAGAAAAATTATTAAAACCTTCAGAAGGATGGACCAATACTTTTATTCATCCGCCGTATAAATTCAATATTGCTGATGCGCTTGTCACCAATTTTCATTTGCCAAAAACAAGCTT
>DATGFZ010000169.1:0-7849 GCA_035308805.1 Puia sp.
GCCCGAACAGCACGCCCGCCACGTTGCGGGAAAGCAGGATGGAATGCGCGTCATGAAGACCTTCGCGGCTGCCTTCCACCATGCGCAGGCCCAGAAGCGAGGGTGCGCCGGGTTCCATAAAGCGACCGGTTTTCATGAAAGTCTTGTTACCCAGTGCCAGCACATGCTCATCCGGGACCGTGGATGCGATCACCTGGACAAAATCGCTTCCATAAGCTGACCTCAGCTCAGGTGCCAGGGGCACCGGTACCTGTGCCCCGGTGACAAGTTCCCCGTTCGCCCTGATGGTTTGCATGACCTGGGCGATCTGGTGGTAATGGTCAAAATTTTTATCAAATGACAGTTCACTGTCAATCCAAAGCCCGATCAGCATGACAACCGCCATTCCCAGTGCAAGCCCAGTAATGTTGATAAAGGAAAAAAGACGGTTGGACTTCAACCTGCGCCACGCAATCTTCAAATAATTTTTAATCATATACTTTGTTTTATCGTAAAGGGCTATTTTAGGATACCTCATCGCCGTTGCCCGGGTTACCTGAACGAGCTCTTTTTTTATTGTTGAATGAATGCGCGGCCGCACTATATTGGTTTTTCATTATTTATTGAAAGAGAACGTAGACACGTTCTCCGTGAGCAGCGCTCTTCTGCAGAGAAACGCCGCCCTTGCTTAAACTATCGTTGCAGTAATCAGGAGGCGCCGGGGAAAGGTCATTCTCAATTTTTTGTTGTGTGCGTCTTCCTTTCCCTATCCAAGTCTAACATCCCTGTCACCCATCCTCTATCTCCCTCCGCTCTTCAGCCCCTGTTGCTTAAAGCCAAATTATCCATCCATTCCGCTAGCTGATCACAAACTTCGCGATGGTAACCGTCTGGGGTTCCTCGTACCTGATCAGTTTGGTAACGGTTTGATGTCCATCGGAAACAACGAGGTGATAGGTGCCGACATCTGCCTGGCTAAAATCATACTCCTTGCTGAAGTCCGTTTTTTTCCTGGAGATGGTAAATACGCTCACAATTTCTCCGTTCGCATCACGCAGGCTGACGGTCAGTTTGATATCGCTACCCTTTTCGATATGCAGGTTGATCTTCCCGGTATTGCTCACCTGGCTTACGGATATCGAGAATTTCTCGGGATAAAAAGCTGCTTTTTTTTCGATGCTGCAGACAGAAGCACGGGGCGCCGCCATCAGGGGAGCAGATAAACAGCCCGAGGCCGCTCCCGCTATCATCCCCGCTGTTATCCATTTCAGATTCCTTTTCATGACTATATTTTTATTTTTATTAAAAATGATTAAGGGTGTATTCATTATTTTTACTTACCCGTAACCGTTATCCGCCAGCCGCATTCATCCGGGTAACATCGGTATTAAAAAAAGTGATTCCAAAATCCACGATTCCATCTACTAACGGAAACGACTGACCGATTTTACCAAACCCGAATCCTTCGTATTGCTCATTCCGATCGCAATTTGCTGACGGGGCTGGCTACCGCCGCTTTTATCGTCTGAACCACCACACTCGCCAGGGTGATCACGAGCATCAGCAAACCTGCTGCTGCAAACACCAGCCAGTCGATGCGGATATGGTACTGATATTCGCTAAGCCAGTTGGACATGATCCACCAGGTCAGGGGGAAGGCAATGAAAAAAGAAATCAGCACCGGCCGAAGGAACTGCCTCGAAAGCATCTCCGTGATGCTGAACGCGGAGGCGCCAAGGACTTTGCGGATAGCCACTTCCCTGGTCCTCTTTTCGACGGTGTAGGCGGTGAGCCCCAGCAAACCAAGACCCGAAAGGATTATCGCCAGCGTGGCAAAAAGACCCGCCAGCCGCCCGAGCATGGATTCCAGCTTGAACATTTGCGCGAAGTCTTCGTCCAGGAATCTATAGTCCGCCGGGTAGCCCGGATTCAGTGCCCTGATGATGCCCGTGATTTTTTCAGTCGTCTGCCGGATGTCCTCACCTGCCCTGAACCGGATATTCAGGTAGCCGGCATTATCAGGATTGCAGAACAGGATCAGCGGGGCCGGAGATGCATACATATCATTGTATAGAAAATCCCTGATGATGCCTACGATCTGAAACCTGCCGGTACCGCCATCGCTGATGATGCCGCCCGGATGACCGGCCTTCCCCATCACTTTTGCCATCGACTCGTTGATGACCACATTACTGCTGTCCACTTTCGGGGTAGCATAAAAATCCCGCCCCTGGAGTATTTTCATATCCATCGTGGCAATATATTCCGGGCTTACCCATTCCTCGGTGATCGAAATATTCTGGGCGGCGTTGCTGCCGGGCCATTTGAAATTGTCCGTGTTGTTCCCTATTGCCAGCGGGACGCTGGCACTGAGTGCGGCATTGCGCACCACCCCCGAGGCGATCAGCTCATCGCGGACCGCATGAAACTTTTTACCTAGGTCCCCCTGCAGTTCCAGATAGAGGAGATGGTCTTTGGAATAACCCATGTCCCTTGACTTCACATATTGTATCTGCTGATAGATGATGATGGTGCTAATCAAAAGGATCAGTGAGGCTGCGAACTGGCCGGTCACCAGCCCCTTTCTCAGGAAGACTGCTCCGCCGGATGTGCGGATCTTTAAAGCCTTCAGCACGTTTATCGGGTTGAAAGAAGACAGGTAAAAAGCGGGGTAAATCCCTGCCAGCAGACCGGTGATCAGCCCGACGGACAGCAGCCAGCCAAGATGGAGGGGCGCGAGGATATTCAAAGAAAGTTGTTTTTCAACCAGGGTGTTGAAGGAAGGAAGGGCAAGCCAGGTGATGCCCACCCCCAGCAAGAGAGCGGTGAAGGAGACCATTGTCGATTCTCCGATGAACTGGCCGATCAGGCGACCTCTCTCTGCACCCATTACTTTTCTTACGCCTACTTCTTTGGCGCGACGTTCCGAGCGGGCCGTGGCGAGGTTCATGAAATTGACGCAGGCAATGAGCAGGATGATCCAGGCGACGCGGGAGAAGAGTCGCACATACTGAATGCCGCCACCGTCATCCTGTTTTCCATTGGTAAAATGATTATAGAGATTCCAATCGTTCATGGAAAAAAGAAAGCACTGTGTTTTTACTCCCTGCATTTTGCTGCCCAGGAAATTGCGGAGCCTGTCATTGATGGCAGGCAGCGAAGCCGCCGGCTCCAGTTCGACAAAGGTGGCGACACCGTTGGCATCCCACCGGTCAAGCCATCCGTATTTCATCCGGACCACTTCAAAGGGGATCAGCCATTTAAACTTCAGGGTAGAGTTCATCGGCAGGTCAGCGAACACGCCGCTAACCCGGTAGTCCTGGTCATGACCCATCCGCAATACCTTCCCCACAGCGCTGCCGTCGCCAAAGAAAGTTTCTGCCATGCTCCGGCTGATCACGATGGAATGCAACTGATCGAAAGCGCCTGTCATGCTGCCTTCGGTAAACGGTAATAAAAGCATGGAGAAAATGGAGGAGTCGGCGTATGCGCCTTCCACGTAAATATTCTTCTCACCAGAGGAAAACAGCTCTTTGCTATTCATCACTTTGGTGGAATTCCTGATACCGGGTATCTCGGTTCTGATGGCGCTGGCCATGCGGCCGGGGGTAGCGACAAAAGTGGATATCTTACCCTCATAAGACTGGTTCTCCATCACCCGGTAAAGGCGGTCTCTTTTTGAGAAGTTGTGGTTGAAAGACAGCTCATCCTCGACCCAAAGAAAGATGAGGGCGGCGCAGGCAATGCCGATAGCCAGCCCGGAGACATTCAGCAGGCTATAGACCTTGTTTCGCCCGAATGACCTGATTGATGTTTTAAAAAAAGTTTTATCCATGGCTGATTTTTTTGATTGGCAGGGATTCCCTCACTGTCGGATTCAAGGGTGCGTTGCGATAGTCTTTTACAGGGTTGTGGGATCCGGCGTTCACGGCGGACAGTTCTTTTCTCTTATTGTCCAAATACTTTCGCACAGGTGTTGCAGTCCGTAGCTTCTTCAATTTCATGTTTCTCTCTTCGCTGATTTATTCCCGCCATTTTTTCTTTCGGATGAATGATGGTCTGCGTTCCAGGAGAATACCATTATTAAAAAAATAAAATGAACTCATTCCGGTCAGCATCGGCACGGTAAAAAAAAATCGGCCAAGTACACACCCGTGACTGATTACTGTAAAAACTTGTTTATGGTTACATGGACACGCCCTTTTATTTTTTGTTGCAGACGCATGCATCAAATATTATGAAACAAAATAAATTCCTGCAGAACTCGTGAGTAGAAAATACCAGATGATCGTAGAACGGAAATCAGGATTGGAGCACTGTATACCGGGATTAAAACTAGCAAAACAAATTCATCTTACTCATCAAATTCCGATATTTTTTTGTACAAAAATTTTCGTCGGATGCACGGATATTTTCGTCGGAGAATTGGTCGTGTATGACGAAATAAATTTCTGATCAACTGAATTTTCCATATGAAAAAAGATTTTTTTCCGATAAAGGATCGCGGCCGCGCAATCCTGATTATTTTTCAGTGGTGCGGGGTTTTTGTAGTTTTCTATCTCGCTGCTGATGTTTGGTAGTAATGACCGAGTGCTTCCTTCGGTTGCATTGCCATAAAAAAAATCTAACGGTAATCAACAACCTGAACATACAAGACATGGACAAAGTATTTTCCAACCCTTTTATGATTTTTCCTGCCTGATCCGGCTTAGCTAACGGTGATGACTAGTCGGTACATTGCATCTTTTTTTAATTTTTGTGGCGTAGTTTTGATGTGCCCTGCTTGAAAAATAATTCACCTGAAAATTCTCGTTTATTGATTTTCAAAAATCCCGTGCTCTTTATTTATTACACACCAAATGCGGATTGAAAAAAGCAAGTCAGGTAAATTTTTAAGTCAGGAATTCTTATTTTGTTGCATTCTTTACTCATTTTTCCTCAATTCGTCTCCGAACTTGCCCACTGGTCAACTGCACTACGTCACAAATGACACAGGCAGGTTTTTTGATTTATCAGAAATCAGAGATTCAACAACACATTATTCATCGATAAATATTTTTTATGTTACGCTGGACCATCATTTTCTTAGTGATCGCCATCATCGCCGGCATCTTCGGTTTCTTTGGCATTGCCGCTAGTGCTGCATACATTGCCAAAATCCTGTTTTTTATTTTTATTGTCTTGTTTATTGTCTCCTTTTTCTTTCGCGGCAAAAGCGTCGAACCTTAACACAAAAATGAATCCACAAAATTAACCATGAAAAAGATCCACTTTTTATCTGCGGTATGCGGAGCCGTATGCTTCAGCAGTGCCGGGACAATTGCCTTCATTTGGAAAACAGGTCTGGTATTTGGTCTGCTTACCATCCTGATTTTAATTTTGCTGCTGGTAATACTGGATCGGGTAATGTCCGTGCAGCGCCCCAATCAGGTCGCTTCGAAAACAGCTCCCGTAAAAAACGAGCCTGCGGGAATTTTTTCCAAGGATGTCCACCATTTGCAACAGGATTCATCAAAGATGATCGCCTCATAATCTCATTCAAGCCGGGGAAAGTGATTTCAGGATACACCTGCCCATTGACGTGAGTACTTAAACAATGGCAGCATTCGCAGAGAGGAGAATACCAAATGGTTTAGGGATACCTTATCAAATTCCTGAATCCATATTCCGGCGCCCATACTTCTCAATTCATAATTTTGCCCAGGAACACTTCTACTTTATTTGAAAAGGGGTTGCCTGAAGAACGCCGGAACGTAACCACCTGGCCTATATGCCAGAGGCAATCTGAAATGGGCCCGTTGATCATATTCCAAAAGGGAAGTTTTGTTCCCCCGAAATCCACCTTTATATTTTCCATATCAGCGTCACTGTATTTGGCAATGATGGTACTGGCTTTCTTATAGTTCTCGAGGGTGGCTTTGCGCAGTTCCGCAAATGTTTTGTAATCGCCTGGCGGGTTTTGGCTTCCTCCGACCACGTTGATGATCATGGTAGACAAAGCATAGATGTGTTCCAGGGTTTCCTGGCTGCTGCGTGCTTCGGGGCTTGGCTTAAAGGCCAGATCTGCGGGACGGAGACCCTCTGTAGCCCAATAATACCGGAACCCCAGGCCATCCAGCATCCTTGAAACAACCGTACCGGCACTGTAATGGTCCGGTGCGGGAGGAAATACACCGTATAGGAGCGAATCACGCTGTGCGATTGCGCTAAACGATGCCAGCATAATAATACCAATGAGTCCTGTTTTCATGATTGATTTGATTTTAATTTTTTGATAATGGAATTGACCCGGGAGCAAATAAAATTAAAAATACGGTCATCCCATTTCCTGATTAATTTTTTTCGACGAACAGTAAAAAGCAATTGACAAACGTTGTTGGTAGCTGACAATGTCTTTGTGTGAGGGTATTTCGTTAATGAATATTATTTATATGATCATGAAATATCGTCCCTGTTCGAGGGAAATGCTGATGGAGTCAGAGACAATAGAAAGTTTGCCTCTAAAGTTTAGATTTATTCGTCGACTGCTTTCTCGGAACATCCCACCTTGCTTTCCGGTTAAGGGATCGCCGCTCCCCTTGTCTCCAAAGCCGGGTAAAAAATGTTTGATTTAAATGTCGGAGCACTCTGGTGAAAAAATTTTAAATTATTTTTCATAAAAGTGGAATATATTCAATTTTAGATTAATTTTACAACTTTAAAGTTGCATTTTATTTACAACTCAACCTGGTTTGAATAAATGGCTGCAGAGAGTGAAATAGAGTCTTTTCTGAGAGATTTCCACGCGAAAATGGAAATCTGGGGAATAGTTGTCAGGGATGATCGTGGCAAAAACACACAGACGCTCTAAGACCTGGAAATTTCAAAATTGCAGCGTGACAAGGTTCTGAAAGCCCTCTTGTTGCAGGATTATTCTGAAGGCCCATTGCAGGATGCACTGCATAAAGGCGCCGGTATGTGGGTTTTTGGAAAAAAAGTAAAAGACAAAGAAATTTATATAAAAATAACGATGGGGATATTCGGGGCACAAGTAATATGCATATCATTTCACATTGCCGAGCACGAAATAAAATACCCTTGCAAACCAAAAAAAGGTATCGATCCAAAGACATAGTACGCTACTATTCTGGGTTAGTGAGTATTTCTCCGTCACACTTTAAATTGAACATGCATGAAAAGTCCATTTACAGGTGGTGAAGTGACTCTTCACAAAGAAGAAAGAAACATGGAATTCCGCAAGGAATCGTTTCCCGTTTTGTTCCAGTATTATTTATGCAAGGACACCGGTGAGCAATTTACGGACAAGGGACTGGATGAAGTAAATACCAACCAGGTATATAATCAATACCGGGCCAAATATGGAATTCCATTTCCCGATGAGATCAAAGCGATAAGGGAGCAGTATGGATTATCCGCAAACAAAATGGCAGAGATTCTTGGCGTTGGTATAAATATTTATCGCAATTATGAATCAGGTGAAATGCCAAGTGTATCCAACGGAAGACTTATTCAAATGATCAAGGAACCAAAAGAATTTAAGCAATTGATCGGATACAGCAAAAATGAATTTGCCATAGAAGAATTGGAAAAAATAAATAAAAAAATAGATCATGCCTTGGAAGGCTGGAGCGAAGCAGAAAACTTTTTCGAGGAGTTAATGCTTGGAGAAAAAAGACCCGGTTTGTTTAATGGCTATCGAATTCCAAATCTGAATAAAATCAACAACATGATTTTATTTTTTGCCGATCAAATCCAGCCATACAAGACCAAAATGAACAAGCTTTTATTTTATGCGGATTTTTATCATTTTAGAATGACTTGCTATTCTATAAGCGGACTAACGTACAAGGCAATCAATTTGGGGCCTGTT
>DATGFZ010000170.1:0-3300 GCA_035308805.1 Puia sp.
GCGACTGAGCTGCTGCCTTGTTCTTGCTCCTTGAGAATGCCAATAATCTGGCTTTCGGTAAATTTTGTCTTTTTCATTTGTCCCCAATTTTAACGATTAAATTCTAATTTATATCGCTACAGGTTTTGGGGGAGCTTTCACTATTTCATCAAAAAGGCATTATTAAGATGGGCATCTAATCTTTCCTATAAAAATGTCATGGTTTATAAATAGAAATATCTAACGCATTATTGGAAGAATCATAATAGGTAAAGTGCGTTGCATCTAATTTTAAGATTCTAATATAATCAGTTAAACAGCAAGCCGCACCCCCAGCTGTTTCCTTGATGGTTGTACTATCGCTGTCAATAAATACATAATTAGAAGCGAAATAATTTTCAAAACCATCAAATGCATCAATGTTACCGTCAGGCCAATAAATAATGCGTAGACTATCATCTAATGGTGAGGTCCGAAGTACTCCTCTTGCATAAATAAGCGTTCCGGTACCAGGAACAGTATAGTTATTATATACTGAATCCAATTCCCATTGTTTTCCTGTTAAAAGACCTAATGTGGAATGGTCTGAAACATATACTGTCGTTGTTGAATTTTTATTGCAACAAGGAAAAGCAATGATTGAAAGAAAAAATATAATGCCTGATAATTTAATATTCATTTCTTTGAGTTTAAAACGTAAGGTAGACTTTAAATTATAATCGCCTAATATATCTAACAACATCTTCAATGCTCATAAATCATTTTGGTGGGATTTTTTATCGTTTTTTTAGGCTAGCGGCTGATTATTTAGCTTTCAGGTAAACATCGCGTGTCAAAGTATCTGAGAAAATGTCATCACCCGTGAAAGGAATAGCGTCTTCACCAGTAGAAAATAAAACATAATTGTCTTTATTTTTTTTATAATAATAGGATATTTTAGTGACAGGGTGCATTCCAATATCTCTTATTTCTAAATAAGGGTTTGCTTTTTTTAATTGAGATAAACTATCGGGATATTGCCCATAATTCTTTCTATATTCTGAAAGATTTCTTTTAACCTCAAATAGTAGCCCTTTTGTTAAACTAACTTGAAACTCGTCCGACTGCATAAAATTTTCAAAACGATGCTGAGCGAATAATGTAAACGCGACATTAACTGGAATCAAGAAAAGCAGTATTATCAGAAATGTTTTGTTTTTTAAATCAAAAATTGCAAAAAATATGAACACAACTGCAAGCAAAATACCAAACACCGGAACTAAGCAGAATAAACTAAAAGCATAAAAATTATTTTGCCTATTAGTCATAAATGATGTTTATTTTTTCTTTGCATCTTTCTTTGCAGGTATTGGAGTAACAGAACTATTCAATATATCTTAAACGAGCCGTTTTGGAATAGACAAAAAACCATTAGCAGGCGCAACCATTGTTTCTGGTTCATCATTGTTCTTATTTCCTTATAGGAAAATTTGCTTCAAGTTTCCCGTTATCAAATTTAATGTATAGATGAGCAAACGCACATACATTATTTCCATGCTGTTTTGCGCTGCTCCAAATATCAGGATGGGCAAGCATGTATTTTGAAACGTCATCATTTTTAATGTTAGCACTTTCAACTTTGACTTCTCTTAATTTACCATCACGTGTAACTATACAAATAAGGTTGATAAAACCAGTCTGTGGGAAGTCATTTTTTGATTTAAGGAAAGAAGTCAAACTGTCTTCAAATGTTGTCTTTTCGACTTTGGGCACAGGTGGAACTTCAGTACGGGTAAAAATCACATTATCACATATCGAATCAAGCGGGGCTTCCATTTGTGCGGATTGAGTTTGCAGTTGAGAAATCGGATGTTTCACCTGAGCGGAAATTGCAATCGGGAATAAACCGAGTGGAATTATGCAAAATTTTATATTCATAAAATAGTATGTTACTGCTCTATGCCATTCCCTTTTTTTGTGGGCGCATGCCTGACAATAAATCTAATACATACGCCTGACAGTTTTGTTACCTGATCAGGATCAGGGTTCCTTTTGCAGATACCGTTTTACCATCCGGATCGATGTAGGAGATCATCCAGACATATCCGCCGGGTGGTTGGTCGCTGCCGCTCATTTTCCCGTCCCAGCCTTTGGAGATATCCGTCGTATAAAAGACACGCTGTCCCCACCGGTTAAATATGGCAAAACTAAATTCCTTTGCCGGGAAGGGGTATTTCACTCCGAAGACGTCATTCACTCCGTCCTGGTTGGGGGTAAAGGCATTGGGCATATGCAGCTGGCAGGGGCCGGTCTGGATTTTTAATGAATCCGAATAAGAACCGCAGGCGTTGGTTTCCGTCAGGTAATAAAGACCACCCTCTTTTACGGTGTAGGAGGAGGAAGTACTACCGTCCTGCCACAGGTAATTAGGCGCGCTGTTGTCCGGTTCCAGGATCGTTTGCGCCCCTGTGCACATAAATGAATCTGTGCCGATGGAAAAATAAGGTTTGGAAAGATAGCTGACCGCGATCGTATCTCCCGAGAAACAATGACCCAGGGTAGCGATTGCCCAGTATACTCCCTGACTGGTCACGGTATAGGCGGAAGAGCTGCTTCCGTCCTGCCATAAGTAAGTGGCCCCGCTATTTTGCGCACTTAACACGAGGCTGTCTCCGCTGCATAGGGTCGTATCCTTTCCGAGCCGGACTTGCGGCGAAGGGTTATAGGCAAGGCTGATGCTGTCTGTGCTCGCGCATCCGTTTGCGGTTACCACCAGCCACCACAGCCCGGGTGTGCTGATGACTTTTGTTGCGGACGAGCTCCCGTCGCTCCATTGGTAGCTTGCCCCCGACTCCTGGAAATCATAAAGCAGTGACTGGCCCTGGCATAGTGCCGTGTCCCTGGCGCCGAGTGAAGCATCCGGAAGAGGATACACCTGTAAAACGGTTAAGGTATCGTAGGAAGCGCAGCCATTGATATAGACCCCTTTCACCGAAAACTGCCCGGCGCTGTCAACAGTTATTTCCCGGCTTTTGCTGCCTGTATTCCACTGGTAGCCGGCGAAGCCGGCTCCGGCATCCAGTGTAAGGGACATGCCGGCACAAAAGCTGGTGTCATTGCCGAGGTGGATGGGCGGGGAGCTGTTGACCCGGATATGGACGGTATCTTTCATGATGCATCCCGGCCATTTTTCTGCTGAAGCGATATAGCTGGTATCGGACTGGGGATAGACAATTGCGCTGTCGCCGCCCACACTCGTTGCGATATCGTATGCCGGCAGCCACTGATAGCTCAAAAAGCCTGCTGTCCCCGTGAGCACAACGCTATCTCCCGCACAGATGG
>DATGFZ010000171.1:0-3546 GCA_035308805.1 Puia sp.
AATGCCCAGAATAGCATGGAAAGGAGCGGCATAAATTCACTTTTTTTTTCGAGGAGGGATCTGCCCGCAACAAAATTAAATGAATTTCACCGCCCGGGAAGAACGAAGCTTTTTTTATTATTGGTGACAGGTCAGGTGCTCACCTGGAGCAAACGCAGACTGATAGCATAATCTGCCAGTATGGTAAAAAGCAACCCCTTTAGAAAATTCGCACAAATCTGATCTGAAAAACAACTGAATAATACGGGCGGGTTTCCTGTTTCCTCAAAAAAATGATCCGGATTGGTGCGGTCAAAATAAAGGGTGGACCGATGTACGATCTGTTTAAACAGCTCGTCTTCGCTCTCCACAAATATTTCCTTACGTCCGTCATCAAAGATCCCGACTCCAACTGGAATCATTTTATTGCCGTAAGCATATTGGATCCTGAAAAACGTAGAATTCTCTGTCATTAAATGAGTTTGCATCAGCTATTCTGTATCAAATCACAGACCATTATTTGGTTTAACGGGGATTAAGCGTGTTTTTTCTGAATGCTGATGAATCAGAAAAGTATTTCATGATTATTTTTGCATATGTATTACCGTTATATACGGGCGGGTGATGCACGCGGGTAAATGATGAGACGTAAACGGAGAGGATCGGATGCAAGCGGCCCCGGCAAAACAGAGACGTATTTTGTTGATCGCTTAAATAATTTTTTCAGGTCTTAAAATTACCCTGATCCCGGAAAAATAAATATTTTTTCCAGGTAAACACGGCAAAACGATCCACATAACAGGCTATGACAGGCTCTTCGGCTAGCCATCGACGTTACCCCGTCCGGCACCGGGGCCATTCTGTATAAATTTGGTTTATTCCCGCGAATTATGGTTAAATTCGTTTATTCATTTTTCCCATGAAGCCAATCCACATTTTGCCAACGATTGTTTGTTTTTTCATGTGCGCAGTGCTTTGCGGACAGGACAGCACGATCCATGAAGACGGTCCTTATGTTTTTTATGAGGCCGGTGCCATCCGCTCCCTGGAGATAGACAACGGAGCTGTTCAGGAAAAGAACATTGATCCGGCAGACAGAAAGATCAGGGTTTCCTTTTCCATGCATCCCGAATGGGATTTTTCTGTAGTGTTGAGAAAAAAACTCGCTGTCGAGCCTTCCAGCTGCAGGCAACCCAAAAAGATATTTTTTGTTTCCGATATCGAGGGAGAGTTCGAAGCTTTTCGCGCCCTGCTCATCAACAACGAGGTCATCGACAGCAATTACCACTGGATATTTGGGGATGGTCACCTGGTCATCTGCGGTGATCTTTTTGACCGGGGGCAGCAGGTCGTCCAGGAATTATGGCTGCTCTACAAACTGGAAGATGATGCCAGGCAGGCTGGTGGCTATGTGCACACCCTTCTCGGCAACCACGACATCATGAACCTGAGCGGGGATACGCGCTATGTGCTGCCATTTTATTTTGCAGATGCGCAGGCGATCGGGAAAAAATATATGGACCTGTACTCCAAAACGACCGAACTGGGCCGCTGGCTCAGAACCAAGAATATAGCAGAAAGGATCGGCAGTTTTCTCTGCCTGCATGCCGGGATATCCCCTTATATCATTTCGCAAAGACCGACGATTGAATCTATCAATGATGTCTGCCGGCCGTGGTATGATCAGGGGCAGAACGATCATGCCCTCGATTCGGCAGGCGTATCTGCGTTTTTTGACGAAAACAGCCCTTTCTGGTACCGCGGTTATTTTTTGGAACCAAGAGCTACCATGAGGGCAATTGACAGCACCCTTGATCTTTTTGGCTGCAAAAAGATAATCGTCGGGCATACGATCCTGACCCTTAACCCTGCTATGTATTACCAGGGTAAGGTCATCGGTATTGATGTCAACGAACATGAGGGTAATCGCGCAGGTGTGCTCTACCTGGATAAAAAATGGTGGGTGGTGGATGGCGAGGGGATCAGGGTTCCGCTGGAATACAGGGCTTCAAATGACGCCATCAACCCAACGCATGTTCATTGATACGGTCCCGTACATGTAACTTTTTTTGACGACAAGTCCGCGATAGCATTCAGATTGACTTAAAGAATTTTCTGGGTATTAATGAGGCATGTAGAACTTTATTTTGAAACAAAAGTTACGGTGTGATGGGGCCGACGGCAAACTTTGAGATGGTGGGGGCAATTCACGCTCCAGTTCCCAAAACTTAAATAGCTGAAAAGCTCCCTATCGGAATGGCTCTTCGCCATTCCCCAGACTATCTAACAGGCGATCCCGATAGGTCAACCCAATAGGGAAATCAGTCTCATTTATCCGGACGGAATTGCCCTCAATAAACCGAATGAACTGCTTATTGAGAATGGTTGACCGGTGGATGCGGATAAATAACTGGAGGGGCAATAATGCTTCAAGTTTGGTAAGGGACATGTAAACGATCAGGATTCGGTCAGTACATTGCACTTTCAGATAATCTCCCAATCCTTCGGCATAAATGATGCTGGCAAGTTCAATCCTCACAAGACGCCTGTCAACCTTCAAAAATATGCTGGAATTGTACGGATGCTGTTGCACGGTTGTCTGCTGGTCCTGAATCGGGATTATCTTACTGACGGTTTTCAGAAACCGCTCCATGGTGACAGGCTTCACCAAATAATCGACCGCGTCAATTTCAAAAGCGTCGACCGCATATTCCGTATAAGCAGATATGAAAACCACGGCCGGAGTTTTCTTCAATGAACGGATGAAATTCAGCCCGTTGATTCCCGGCATTTCAATATCAATGAAAATGACATCCACGTGGTTGGTGTGCAAAGCGGCGAAAGCCTCTACCGCACCCCGGTATTCGCCCAGGCACTGCATACCTGGTACCTGGCCGATATAGGACACGATTAGTTGCCTGGCTAAAGGCTCATCATCCACAACAATACAGTTAATCATGTTTCAGGTTGATGGTTAAGATTACCGTAAAGGTATTCGCTTCATCATGTATCGCCAATTCATGTCTTTGCGGGAACAGCAATTCAAGACGCTTACGGATATTGCTCAGTCCGATGCCTCCCCGGTTGGTATCAGGTTGCATGCTTACAGGCACCCTGGGATTGGTGGCCTGGAAAACCAGCTCATCGTCATCAACCGTTAGAACCAGTTTGACCCATTTCTCAGGTATGTCAGCATGCAAAGCGTGCTTGAATGTGTTCTCAACGAAAGGCAAGAACAACAGTGGTTCCACCCTGATATTGTCTGTTTTGCCCTGGACGACCAGGTCGATGATATTCTCCTTTCCATGACGCATGTTTTCCAGGCTGATATAGCTCTTGATAAAATCGATCTCCTGATGCAGGAATACGCGCTCATTTCGGGCATCATACAAAATGTAGCGCATAACCCCCGATAGGTCCTTGATCATTTTGGGTGTCTGTGGCGAATGCTGCACACTAAGGGCGTACATGTTGTTGACGGTATTGAAAAAAAAATGCGGTTGCAATTGAGCTTTTAACTGGCTTAATTCCAGTTTCAGTTTTTCAGTCTCAAGATTATTTACCCTT
>DATGFZ010000172.1:0-1900 GCA_035308805.1 Puia sp.
AAATCTTCATTCCAATGACCACGCAGGACTCTTATATTTCCAGCTTCTGCTTGTGCACTTACAGGCGAAGCCCTTGTAACCTTATCTTTAGTCGTTTTGTAAGGCTTTACGTTATAGCCTGAAAGCATTCTGATAAGTAAGTCCACTTCACTAGTGCCTGCTTGTCCTGGATCTTGTTCTAAACCTATCCTGGTGGAGTGACTATCTTGTGAAGCTGTATTTTTAATCGCATTCTGCACTTGTAAAGGAGATTCTTGCAAGCGAACGATATCGCATACATAAAAAATTCCATTAATATCTTTTGCCATTTTTAATCCTACTGTATAGTCGGGATCATTATTTTCAGTTTTCTTGGTTGCGGCTCGATCCCAATACCGAACAAATTGCAGATTTTTAGGTAAAACGTTGATAACTTCAAAATAAGATCTTTGAAAAAACATTCCAGCGGACGGTCGAACATTCCAATTACCCATAAGTAATTGTTCGCGTTCAAATCGTGATAAGGCTTTAAGAGAAGCTAAGTAACCAGGATCTTTTTCGAGAAGTATTTTATTATCGAAAACAGTAGATGCAATGAAGCTAAAAGATTTTGGAAGCCTTGTTGAATCTCCCTCTAAAAGTTCTTCCCTTGTATTGCCCCAAATAATTTTATCATTTTCGACGACAAACCATCGGATTTTTCCAGAACGTTCAGGGATCGCATATCCAGTTTCATCATTGATCCACCATTCAATCATTTTGCGAACCCATGAATCGGGATCGGGATTTGTCGTTGCTCGTATATAGCTTGGAATGCCGCTGACAGAGCGATTGCGGCTAAACATATACATGAATTGCGACCAGGTGAAATGAGTCAATTCATCAAATCCTATCAAAGGTATTTGGCTTCCTTGCCAGTTGAATCGGTCTTTGTCGTATTCCATGTTGGCAAAAGAAATTTTAGAACCTGAAGGAAATATCCATTCAAGTCTAGACTCTCTTGGAAAACCTTTTGCGATCGGATAAATTGTTGTTGATGTATCCCAAAGTCCTCCTGAATTTCGAACTTGGGTAGATGTACGTCTAAATATTACAGCTGAGAAATTAGATTTTTTTATCCATCTAAGACATTCGAGGAGGAGAGCGAACGTTTTACCGCCGCCAGCGGCTCCTCCATAAACGACGATATTCGCATTGTTTTTTAAAAACTCTTCCTGTGGGCCTGATTGAGGCCGTAAGCCTTCCGGTTTCATGTATCTTCACATTTCATTCCATTGTCAGGAAGATAGATTTGAATTGACTGCTCATTCGTTTCAATTTTCGACTCCCATTTATCGGCTTGATTACATCTATTTTTACCAAGCCATACAAGCATTGTCTTATCGCCTTTCATCGCAATTTCATATTGTTTACCTAATAAAGCGGCATTTCCCTTTTCTCTCTTTTCACATAAAAAATCAGTAAAGTCACACTTTTGATCCTTTTTACATCTTTCATAAAGAGTCATTGGATGGACACCAATTACAGCGGCAATTTGAATTCCAGAGCAGCCAGCCATTAACATATTTTCGACCTGTTTCCAGTCGATAGGCTTACATTTTCGACCAGAGCCTGGCCTCCATCCTCCTATTTTTTTTGATCTAGGTACACCTTTAGGCATTAACGTAATCCTAGGAATTTATGAGTTTGAACGCTGACTCTCCATCCTCTTTTTCTAGCTTCATCAATACAAATATGCGTTGATTCGGAATTTTGAGAGATAGGTTGAAGCCATATGAATCGTGGATTTAAATTATGTTCAGCTAAAAATTTATCAATGATTTTTACGTCATCTTTTGTTTTAACTGGGAATTTAAATTCAGAGGCTTTTCTTAGCATTGTATTTAAAAGAGGTTTTTTACCAGGATTATTAAATTTTGGG
>DATGFZ010000173.1:0-2603 GCA_035308805.1 Puia sp.
CGTTCCCTTTGATCCCTACGAGTTATAGACCTAGTCCCCATCAGTTGATGGGGATGTGATCCATGTCGCTGAGAAGCGCCAGAATCACCCCGATAACTCGCACATGTACTTATAAAATAATTTTTCGCTACGCGAAACAAAAGAATAAAAATAATGTAAAAATCCCATGAGCTTCGTATGATGGTTTAGGCTGCTTCTGAGCAGACTGTGGCCTGAATTTTTCCCCATCTTCATTCTTACGATGGGGTCCCCGGTTTGGAGTGAAACAAAAAACTGGGGCTTGATCAAACAGGATGTTTGTGTGCGAGTGCAGAGTGGTCACAAGACCAATGCTGTCAACTTAAGAAATTTGACCAATATCTTTAATTTTTTTGTATGATATTATTATTTCCTAAAAAAGGGAATATGATGCAAAAAAAAGGGTCGAAGAGATTTTTAAAAGTATAAAAAAATATTTCTTAAGCTCTCAATTGCGTGAAAACTGCAAGTTACAGCAACAAGATTTTACAAGAAATCGATCTTTAACATTTACAAATTTAACGGTATTTATAATTAATTTTGTAAAAAAAAGTCTGCAACTCGAATTATATTCTTTTGCAGACTTTTTTAACATCTCAAGCGTTAGCAAGCAAGCATTTTCAAAGGCACGAAAAAAGTTATCTCCCATGGTTTTTACATTGCTGAACCAAAAATTATTAGAAGAATTTTATACAGATAATGAAATTAAAACCTTTAAAGGTCTTAGAGTTTTAGCAATAGATGGATCAACTTTAAGATTACCTATAGATGATGATTTATATCATTTTTATGGAACAAACATTCATGATTCTAATATTCCTTTAGCAAGAGTATCTACAATGTTTGATGTACTGAATCAGGTTACTTTACATGGCTTAATAAAAGATAATAAAGCCTCAGAGCGTTGTATGGCTGATGAGCATATTAAGTATTTAGCTCAAATTAATAATTCACATCAATTATTTGAAGACTTATTAATTTTCGATAGAGGTTATCCATCTTTAGGATTATTGGTAATGTTAAGCAGCGCAAAGAAACATTTTTTAGCTAGAATTCAAAAAAACTTTTTTTCTGAGATTAACGCTGCAATAAAATCCCAATGTCGTGATTCTATTATAACAATTCCCATATTTGAAAAGAGAAAATCTCCAAATGCACCACTGAATGAATATTTATCTGATCTACAACGGGATGCAATATTAAAACTAAGATTTTTGATATTAGATTTACCCAATGGTCAAAAAGAATATATTATTACGTCTTTAATGAACCAAGATAAGTTTAGCGCTAATGATATTTTTTCGATTTATCATTTAAGATGGAATATTGAAGAGAATTATAAATTCTATAAAAATATAGTAAGAATTGAAAATTTTAGTGGCAAATCAAAAACAGCAATAGAACAAGATTTTTATGCTACAATTTTTGCGTGCAATGTCTCAGCGCTACTTATGTCTGAAGCGCAAGAAGAACTTGCAATTGAAATCCAAAAAACAAGTCAAAAAGAAAAAATACTTAAGTATAAATATAAAATTAATCGCAATATATTAATAGGAACGATAAAAGATGAAATAATGGATATTTTTCTTGGGGATCAAGATCTCAGTGAATATTGTGAAAAATTAAAGGATCGAATTAAAAAAAACCTGGTACCCATTATTCCCGGAAGACAATTTCCACGAAAATCCAGACAGATTAGATATAAAGTAGACAGGAAAGCTTTATGAAGGGGTCTGCAATGCCAGTCCGCTTTCTTAAGTTGACAGCATTGGTTTTGCAACCCCTCTGCACTCGTGCACCAATGGTTCCCTTGGATTCCTTATCGAGCAACAAACCCTTACGCCGATAACTCCGTTATCGGGAAGCCCATGTCCATAAGAATGGCCAGAGCTCCGGGGTTGCTCGACATGTACTTACAAAATAACCATTCGCTCATTTCGACAAGCTCAATGCGAACGGGAATAGTAAACATGCATTTAGAATCCTCACTGCGCTCGTCCTGAACCTGTTGAAGGATATCTTCGAGCGCAAATTTATGTTAGTACATGTTGGGTTAAACCGGAGCTCTGGCGCTTCTGAGCGACATGGGATCCCCGATAACACAACTGAGCAAAGCGAAGTTTGGTATCGGCGGCAGGGTTTTTAACCCAATAAGGGATCAAAGGGAACGTTTGTGTATGGGGGGTGTGGGGGTGTTTTACACAAATACCCCCACGTAATCAACCGAAACGAAGTGAAGGTTTTTTCTGGGGTCCCCAACGGTCCAAGTTGGGGTCTTAAATTTTTATCTTAAATTTGAAATCTTAAATTTTCGCTCGAAGATATCCTTCAACAAGTTCAGGACGAGCGCAAGAAAACAAAATACAATTTAAATGAAAAAATTTTTTCTGTAATGTTGCAACTCAGCAATTGATTCATACACATCACTCAATGCTCGATGCCGATCAGACTTTTTAAACTCAATATTTTTATTGTCAGGATACCAACGCTTCGCTAATTCTTTGATACTCGAAACATCGATAATACGATAGTGAAGATAGTTACTAATACGTGGCATATATTTATCTAAAAAAACACGGTCTTGC
>DATGFZ010000174.1:0-2108 GCA_035308805.1 Puia sp.
AATTCAGACTTATAGTGGTTGGGAACCGAGGGGATTGTTAAAAATCGGCTTTGATGATGCCACCTCACTTAAATTTAGTTATGACAGAACCTATCAATACCTTCAATTAATTTCAAACACCATTTCCATAACGCCTGTTGATTACTGGAAACTGAGCGATCCGCAAGTTAAACCCGCAATGGGCGATCAGTTCGCAGCAGGCATTTTCAGAAATTTCAATAATAATCTTTTTGAAACCTCTATCGAAGGGTTTTATAAGAAATCGCAAAATCTTCTTGATTACAAAAATGGCGCTACGCTTTCCATGAATCCGTATCTCGATGCGGATCTAATTGAAGCCAGGGGAAAATCCTACGGTATTGAATTGAACGTCAAAAAAAATAAAGGAAAAGTGACAGGCCAGATCGCCTATACCTGGTCAAGGTCCTTTATTCAGGACATTACTTCATTTTCAACCGAGCAGGTAAACGGTGGCGCATTTTATCCTTCAAATTTTGACAGACCTTCCAATCTGAGTATTACGGGTGGCGTCAAATTAGGTAATGGCTGGGATTTCAACTGTAACTTTGTATACATCAGTGGAAGGCCTGCTACCTATCCCGACGGAACATACGTGATCAACAATACGATTGTCACAAATTATTCATTAAGAAACGAAGACAGGTTACCTGATTATAACAGGCTTGATATTTCATTTTCGCACGATTCCCGGCGTTTTGCTGAGCAAAAAAAATATACCATCATTAATTTCTCGATCTATAATGCATATGCAAGGAAGAATCCGTACTCAATATATTTTCAACGCGATCAGAGCGGGTTAAACTCCTACGAACTTTCTGTATTGGGAACGATTGTGCCTTCTATTACATTATATTATTTTTTCTAGCAGTCATGGGTAAACGCTTTTTGGTAAAATACGGATTTCTCATTTTATATTTATTTTCAATTACCTGCGTAAGAAGAATAACCCCTCCCATACGCGAAGGCATGCCCGTTTTGGTTGTGGAAGGATTGGTTACCACGGATTCGATTCCCTATACGGTAAAACTCAGCTACACCGGAAAATTTCTAAATGCAAGCAGCCACATAGATTCCAATCAGAATTATATAAATGATGCCAAAGTCGTTATTAAAGATGATGCAGGCGATTCATCGTCGTGCAACCTGATTTCTCCCGGAACTTATCAAACCAGTGATTCGGGTTTTATTGGAACTGTCGGGCGCACCTATACGTTGGAAATTTACCTTTCAAACGGTGAAACTTTTATTTCGTCTGCCGAAAAAATAAACCCTGTACCGGCGATTGACAGCATTACTGCAGTCTATGACAGCACTTATATTACAGACGTACGACCAACCCAATTAATTGTCTCGGTTAATACACACGACCAGCCGGGCGTTCAGAATTTTTATCGATGGACAGCTTATGGCTATACCCCGCGAAAATCCTGGGGCGGCCCTTGCACCATTGGCTCGCCACCATGCACGGATCCCTATATGTGTACCTGCTTTGCGCTTTGCGAACAATATCTGACCGATAATCAGTTAAACATCCTATCAGATCAATATATTGATGGCAGGGAAATCATTCAGCCTGCCTTTTATTCTCCAGTATATTGGTTCGGTAAACATTTTATCGAAATCAAGCAGTATTCTATGAACAAAGACATCTACCTGTTTTGGCAACAGTATCTTCAGCAGACAAACCGGACGGGCAGTATTTTAGATCCGTTGCCGGCATCATTAATCGGAAATATTCACAATCTCTCGGACAGCAATAATGTTGCTCTTGGCTACTTTGAAACTTCAGCAGTAATCACCAAAAAAGTAATTATCGTACCCTTTTTTCTCCAGGAATATTTATTGGCAAGCATCGCCGGCTCATATATACTGATGGGTGACTGTCATGGTGTCTATCGCAATTCCCTGGCAGATGACCAGGATGCACCTGGGTGGGAAAACGCGCAGACAATTGAAATGCATTGATATTATTTATCTAAGATGTTTGGTAAGTCAACAATAATACCCTTTTTATTTTTTTTACAAATGTTCTTTTGCCATTGTGTAAGAAGAATATCTCCTCCTATCCGTGAAGGCACACAGTTATT
>DATGFZ010000175.1:0-3179 GCA_035308805.1 Puia sp.
AGGTTCAATTAATTAGATATTTAGACAAATATCTAATTAAAAATCAAAATAAACAAAGAAAATGACCGGTCTTCATTTTAAGAAATGCTTAACGCAAGTTTTTACCGGATCTGATAATGTTATAAGATGCTTGCTGGTAAAGGGTTTCAGCGCTTTTGATTATTTATTATTTGCAACAAGGTAACAGCCTTGTTTACGATTACTTAATGTGCGGCACCGTTAGTCAATTTTGGCTTGACATCCGCCTGTAACATGAATAGTTTTGTTGCGTCTTATTCACTAAGAAAGCTCTTTTCCATGTTGCACGAAAAATCTGCGGGCGCCAATTGCCTTCACCGGGATTTTTGCTGCTTTCACCGTTTAATGTTTGTGTATCGCCTACGTACACTTGTGTTCGGTTTTGATACAAATTAGCTTTGATAAAAAATAAAAGGAGGCGGAATTGCAAAAGAAAAGTGAAAGCAAATGAAAATTTTTAAATCGCTGCAACATTGACGAAGGACTTGCGTCTTATTGATAGAAAAAATTAAACTTTTAATTTATAAAACAAAGAACATGAAACAGACAATTTTAGCAATGGCAATGATGCTT
Organism: Puia sp.; assembly: GCA_035308805.1. Taxonomy (GTDB): domain Bacteria; phylum Bacteroidota; class Bacteroidia; order Chitinophagales; family Chitinophagaceae; genus Puia. The sequence goes on from DATGFZ010000175.1 coordinate 592, forward strand.
ATGGCAGGATTGACCAGCGCCTTCGCTAAAAACGACGAAGGAATCAGCAACGAAATCACCACATCATTCAACAAGGATTTTGTATCAGCAACCAATGTAAGCTGGAACAAACAGAAAGATTTTACGAAAGCTACCTTTACGATGAATAACCAGGTAATGTTTGCGTATTACGATGAAAGCGGGAGCCTTATCGCAAGTGCGCGCAATATTCTATCCGAACAACTGCCCATTAATTTAATGAATGACCTAAAAAAAGGGTACGGCAATTATTGGATATCTGAATTGTTTGAAATGGACAGAGACGGACAAGCTTCCTATTATGTTACGTTAGAAAACGCAGATGAAACACTGATCTTGAAATCAAACAGCTTCAATGGCTGGTCAACTTATAAAAAATCAAAGAAAATATAGTTTTCTCAGTTGGTTTTAGTTGGAAGAATGAGTCAATCCCGCTTTCGTGCGGGATTTTCTCTTTTAGGGGTGACGGGTTTATGGAGCAGGGGCCTGGTAAGAAAACCAAAATGATTTCATATTCCGGTATCCACCGCCGCGCATTGCCGAACCGTCGCGACCCGACTGCTGAGGCCGGTATCAAAAAATCTTTTCAGGTTTTCCTTCATGCAAAAAATTTACTTTTACTTCGAAATATAAAATCACTCAGCGATTCTGCAGGTCTTTTTATCTTTCTGTGTCTGCGGAGTCAAGAGGAGAAAAATAAAAAATATGTATGAGCAACAAAGGACCAATCTCTCAATTTATCGAAAATCATTATCGTCATTTCAATGCCGCGGCGTTATTGGATGCAGCAAAGGGTTATGAATCACATTTGCTCGAAGGCGGAAAGATGATGGTGACACTTGCCGGCGCAATGAGTACGGCAGAATTGGGGATAAGTTTTGCAGAAATGATCCGACAGGATAAAGTAGCCACGATCAGTTGCACCGGAGCAAACCTCGAAGAGGATATTATGAATCTTGTCGCGCACAGTCATTATAAGCGTGTGCCCAATTATCGCGACTTAAGCCCGCAACAGGAATGGGATCTTTTGGAAAATCATTACAACCGCGTAACCGATACCTGCATCCCCGAGGAAGAAGCATTTCGCCGGCTGCAACAGCATATTCATAAAATATGGAAGGATGCTGAAGCTAAGAACGAGCGTTATTTTCCGCATGAATACATGTACAAATTGTTATTGAGCGGCGTGCTTGAACAATATTATGAAATTGATCCAAAAAACAGCTGGATGCTTGCCGCAGCGAAAAAAAATATCCCCATTGTAGTTCCGGGATGGGAAGACAGTACGATGGGAAATATTTTTGCATCGTATGTGATAAAAAAGGATTTGAAGGCAAGCACGATGAAAGGCGGGATAGAATATATGGTCGAATTGAGTGACTGGTATCGAAAAAATTCTTCTGGAAAAGGGGTTGGTTTTTTCCAGATTGGCGGTGGCATAGCCGGCGATTTTCCGATTTGTGTGGTGCCGATGATGTACCAGGATCTGGAATGTCATGACGTTCCGTTCTGGAGTTATTTTTGTCAGATTTCTGATTCAACCACATCATATGGTTCTTACTCCGGCGCTGTTCCAAACGAAAAAATTACATGGGGAAAATTAGACATCAACACACCAAAGTTTATTGTTGAAAGCGATGCCACAATTGTTGCACCGCTTATCTTTGCGTGGATATTATCGTGGTAAAATTCATGTCTATGCATACACACTCAGAAGAAATGTACCTGGAAGCGGAAGCGGACATCAAGAATAATAATTACGCCGAAGCATTCAGAAAATTTGAAAGCATATTATACGAAGAGCCCGACAGCGCGCCCGCTCATAATTCGTTAGGCTGGTTATACAAAACTCAATTTGATGATTACGCCAAAGCGGAAAATCATTTTCTCACCGCGATGAAATGTGACAATTTATACCCCCACTCCTATTTTCACATGGCTGCGCTATTTATGGATATGGAGAGATTTGATGAGCTGAAAACATTTTTAGAAAAATGTTTAAAGGTTCGCACCATAGACAAATCCTGGGTTTACGGACGGTTTGCTTTGATGGAAGAATTGAAATTAAATTTCGACAGGGCAATACACCATTTTGAAAAAGCCATCCTCGCCAGCCAGAACGACGAAAAAATAAAAGACTACAAACAGGATATCGAACGTTGTAACATGAAAATGCAAATTGGCAAAAAGCACGGAGAGGAAAGCAGAAATTAAAAGGGAGGGGATAAACTTCTTATTTTAATGGTTTAAGTCCGGGTTTTCCCCGGCATCGCCCCCTGCGTCACCATCGGGTCACCGGTGATGTTGCCATTGAGGCGGGATCCGGAAAGAACAAATTGGAAATTCACCATTTTAACACCTTCGTTACGCGCATCGTTTTCCAGCGACGCCCATAAAAAACAAGCACTCCTTGACAGAGTGCATTGTTTACTCCTAACTGACCTATGAAAAAAGATTTAATCATGCTGGGATTAACAAGCGGGTCAGTTAATCCAATTCGTTTGGTCGCGTAATTTGGACAAAAAATAATTCACTCAAAAAAAAAATGAAGCGATTAACGATGCCTTAAC
>DATGFZ010000176.1:0-9102 GCA_035308805.1 Puia sp.
TGTCACAGGGCCAGGGTATCCATAAACAAACAATTGTTCGCCTACTTCGGGTAATTCCCTTCCATCAATTTTAAGGGTGGGCAAAGTAGAGTCACCATCAATTTTCAAAATAGCTACATCCTTACCGGGCATTTGCGATCCTTTAATGATTACCGACGCTAATTTTTTAATGACAGCATTTTTAATCTCATCATGCGGATACACCACATAAATGCTTTTTTTCAGATCGTACAATGACATGGGAAATAAACGGGTGTAGACCGATGCAAAAGTACTGTAAAGCGAACTCTTCTGTTGCTCGGTAAATTTAGCTGCCCACGAATTTTCAAGTGCCTGTATATTGCCATCCGTTATTTGCTGAAAGGCGGTTAAAATGAATTGTCGCTTTATAAAAGCATTATCGCTTTCTATCAAATGGCAGTTGGTCGCCACATATCCATCGCCGGTAATAAAAAACCCCGTGCCGCTTGCCGTTATTTCTTCCGGCTGTTTCATGTAATCATATGCAGCTTTAAAAAATCGTCCGGGGTGATTGTTCATTTCCCTCAGCACGATATCCAGTTTTTGTTCTGAGGTAAAGGCAATCCCGCTGGTATCCACGCGCTGAATGGAATCGATCAGCCTGCTAAATTCCCGATTGGCCACACGCATGTTCTTTACATAAACATTGGCGGAGAAAACAGTTTTGATCATCACCACACCTGGTCTGTTCAATTCATAATTTTCAACAGCACTATAATCCTGGGCAGCCGCATGAAAACAATTAAAGGCAAAAAAAAGAAATAGTGGTGAAATAATTTTTTTCATCTGAGGTAAACACATTTTTCGAATAAATGTCACTGTAAATTAAACTCTAAAACAGCCAAGTTGTTGTATTATTGTTATTGATTTTATTATGGTAACTCCATTAGCAGAACGGTTGCGCCCCCGAACACTGGATCAACTTGTCGGACAAAAACACCTGACCGGCAAAGGTAGCGTATTGCGCTCAGCCATTGAGGCAGGCAAAATACCTTCTATAATATTTTGGGGTCCCCCGGGTTCGGGGAAAACCACCATTGCTAACATTATCGCCCATACCCTAGAGGTCCCATTTTATACATTGAGTGCAATTTCGTCAGGAGTGAAAGAAGTACGGGAAGTGATCGAAGAAGCGAAACAAAAACCGGGGACAATTTTATTTATTGATGAAATTCACCGCTTCAATAAAGGACAGCAGGATGCTTTGCTCGGCGCAGTAGAAAAAGGAATTATAAGATTGATAGGTGCCACAACAGAAAACCCGTCGTTTGAGGTGAACAGCGCATTGCTCAGCAGGTGCCAGGTCTATGTGTTAAAACCTCTTGATGAAAAGGATTTGATTCAATTATTGCAGCACGCTATCGACAATGATGAAGAATTAAAAAAAAAGACCGTTGCATTGAAAGAAAAATCAGCGCTGCTTACTATTTCGGGTGGCGATGCAAGAAAATTATTGAATTTGCTTGAACTCGTTATCGACGCATCCGGGAAATCCGATTCAATCATCATCACCGATGACCTGGTCATGGACATCGCTCAAAAAAGAATTGCACTCTACGACAAAAAAGGCGAACAACATTACGATATTATTTCAGCATTCATTAAATCGATGCGCGGCAGTGATCCCAATGGCGCAGTTTACTGGCTTGCGAGAATGATCGAAGGCGGCGAGGATGTAAAATTTATTGCCCGAAGAATGGTGATCCTGGCGAGTGAAGATATTGGCAACGCAAATCCGAATGCATTGGTTCTTGCCAACGCAACATTCGATGCCGTTAACAAGATTGGTTATCCGGAATCCATGCTCATTTTATCACAGTGTGCAACGTATCTCGCATCATCAGCAAAAAGCAATGCCGCGACCGTTGCCATTGGCCAGGCAATGAGCGCAGTAAAACAATATGGAGATCTGCCGGTTCCGCTTCATATTCGAAATGCTCCAACTCAACTCATGAAAAATCTTGATTACGGAAAAAATTATCAATATAGTCACAGTTTTGAAAATAATTTTTCGGATCAGGAATACCTGCCAAAAGAAATTTCGGGGAAAAAATTTTATGATCCGGGAAATAACGCACGGGAGGAAGAACTGAGAAAATTTTTGAAAAATCTGTGGAAGGAAAAATACGGCTATTGACAGACTGCTGGTTTGGGTACGCAGGTTTTTCACCATGACCCGCACCAACGCAAAACCATACACGCAAAACTATACATTGAATGACCTGGATTTGCAAAAAATTTGATGACCTCGGTCCGCACGAATTATATGCCATCCTGCAATTGCGGAATGCAGTTTTTGTTGTGGAACAACACTGTGTTTTCCAGGATGCAGACAATAAAGACCAGCTCTGTTATCATGTAATGGGTTGGCAGCAATATAGCCTCGTTGCTTATTCAAGAATTGTTCCACCGGATATTTCCTATAGTGAATCTTCTATCGGGCGCATCGTAACTTCACCCATTGCACGACGAAACGGCATTGGCCGGGCGCTCGTGAATCAAAGCATTGAAGAATTGTATGCTTTATTTGGGAAAATCCCTATTAAGATAGGTGCGCAACTGTATTTGCAAAAATTCTATGAATCATTCGGTTTCATACAAATCAGCGATATTTATTTAGAAGATGACATTCCCCACATAGAAATGCTTTTACAAATGCGATAATTCTTCCTTATTTGGGAAAAATTAATTGTGAAAAAATATTTCTATTCTTTTGCACACAAAAAAAGTCTTTTAAGCGTTTGTCTTATGTGAATCGGCTTTTGTTTGCTTTGAAAGCCGAAAATCCAAACCATAGAAAACAAAAATCAATATTCATGAAAAGAAGTTTACACGGGCTTTTGTGTAAATATGCCCTGCTGCTAACTGTGACCCTCGCCTTAAGTTACACGTCGTTCAGTCAATTGTCTGCAGGTACATATTTTGAAGGGGGCTTAACAGCAGGCCCCATGGTATTTTTGGGTGACCTTGGCGGACATACCGGGAAAGGAACAACCTTTATTAAAGATTATAATTTACCAACAACAAGGCTGACGGTTGGCGCTTTCATCGCAGCATATCCTGCAGAGTGGCTTGGATTCAGGTTGGATTTGAATTACGGCGGACTTGCCGGAAACGACCAGCTTATTACTCCTAAGGGCGGCGATGAGGATACACGCAAAAACAGAAATCTTGATTTTCGTACGAAAATCGGTGAAGCTTTTGTAGCTGCTGAATTTTATCCAACAGTTTTTTTTGAAAATGAACCAACGGATGTGCAGGGCAGGTTAAGACCTTATGCATTGTTGGGCATTGGCGTTTTTCATTTTAACCCGCAAGGAAGTTATTATGATTCTACAACGCATCAAACCAGCTGGGTTGATCTAAGACCCTTGCATACTGAAGGCGAAGGCTTCGCCGAATATCCTGACAGAAAAGAGTATTCACTAACTCAAATAAATATTCCCGTCGGCGTTGGCATAAAATATTATTTGAATGAAAACATTAATCTTTCATTTGAAATTATTCACCGCAAAACGTTTACGGATTATATTGATGACGTAAGCACAAGTTATATTGATCCTGCTTTGTTCAGCAAATATCTGCCCGCCAGCGAGGTTCCGGTTGCCGTTGAAATGGCCAATAAAAGTCCATTGCGCAATGTCCCCGGCAGCGGATATGGTATAAATGGCAAAAGAGGAGACCCGACACAAAACGATGCTTATTTTACGGCAGGTTTTAAGTTGGCAATTCGCCTCGGCGCAGGCAATGGAAGAGAATGGAGAAATTCAACGCGTTGCCCGATATTACGTTTTTAACAGCTGGTTGAAGAAAAATATTTGTTGATCCGTACCTTTTATATTGATTCACTAAATCAATGTATTGATGAAGAAAACTATACAAGCTCAAAAACAAAAAAACCATTTCTTTTTTTGTTTACTATTTTTTGTCATTTCATCTCCCGCATTTTCATCCGTATATGCTGCATCCCGTGATACAACCGTTATCACAAAAATATTCGGAAACAAAAATCAAAGCGCACCATTATTTTCAGGGACCAATAAACAGACTTTATTTTTTTCTGCCAAGCTCAAGCAGAAAAAAAATTGTCGTTTTTATATGTTTGACATGGATGGGAACCTGGTTGCCGAGAATGATATTTACAACAAGCAGGGAGTGGAATTTACCAATATGCAGAAAGGAAATTATTATTTTGAAATATTCAGCCGGGACAAACGAATTGAAAACGGAACACTGAAAATTAAATAAAGCTCTTATCAGCCATAACGAACAACCAATAAGCAGCGGGGAAATTGGTAAAATCTGATATCCAGAAAACAAATGGTTATTCTTAACCTGATCCGTTCCCTATTCTTGGTACCCTTATAAAAACGATTTTATTGATCACTCCCTGCTACCGCTTATTGGGTTTTAAACTTTTTGGATTTCTTCCAATATCTTCAATAACCGGTGGTGAGCAACTGCCGGTTATTTGTTTTTACCTTCACGCCGAATCATTCAATTCACCAGCATCTTTCACAATGGTAAATCAGGAGCAGGAATACATATCATGGAATCCTGATCGAGACATTATGTCAAAAAGATCTCACCGGCTTCCTTCCAATTATTAATTCGATCATACCCGGTAACGGCAAGATTATGCGCAGTCGTATATAAATATTGTTTGCCCTTAAAATGCTTTAAATTTTTGACGTGATCGTCAATCATATAATCTCCACAAACCAAACTTTTGTCACCGCACAAAGCAATTTGTTTCCATGAGAAAAAAGGAAAATGTTCCAGCAACCAATCCATTTTATCTTTTAACGAATTCGGGAATTCGGTTGCAGCCGATACAATAAAGACTTCGTATTTCTTGTTCATTTCCCTTAACACATCAACGCTGTCAGGCATCACAGGCAAATGTCTAAAAAAACCCGGCGCCAATAATCTTTCCAACACCAATTGATGATGTTCATCGGGAAACCCTTTTAACCATGAGCCTACAAGCATTTTTTCATAGTCAACATCCAAATTGTATTGTTCCCTGTACCAGGCTATCATATCATTCATCGGGTCAGCGATTACTTCGTCCATATCAACTATTACTCGTTGCATAAAATATTTTATTTCATTTCCCCGACGATACCAGCCGGATGATAACGGGAGTTTTTTTGTTGACGACAATTGTCATTTCACTGCTTACCATTGAGTTCTTCCTTCAGGAATTTCGCGGTAAAGCTTTCTGTATGCTTAGTCAGTTCTTCCGGAGTTCCTTCAAATAAAATCCGGCCCCCGCCGTCGCCCCCCTCGGGGCCAAGATCAATCACATAATCGGCAACTTTTATTACGTCAATATTATGCTCGATCACCAAAACCGTGTTTCCCCTGTCAACCAATTTGTTCAGGACATCCAGTAAATGCTGAATGTCTTCAAAATGCAAACCCGTCGTCGGTTCATCCAAAATATAAAAAGTCTTCCCGGTGTCTTTTTTTGAAAGTTCAGTTCCCAGCTTGACACGCTGTGCCTCGCCACCACTCAATGTTACCGCTGATTGACCCAATGTTATATATCCCAATCCCACTTCCTGCAACACTTTTATTTTACGATAGATATACGGAACATTCTGAAAAAATTCAACAGCATCATCAACCGTCATATCCAACACGTCACTGATGGATTTCCCCTTGTAACGGATCTCCAGTGTTTCGCGGTTATATCTTTTGCCGTTGCACTTTTCACAATGAACGTACACATCCGGCAAAAAATTCATTTCAATAATGCGCATGCCGCCTCCTTCGCAAACATCGCAACGGCCGCTTTTTACATTAAAGGAAAATCTTCCAGCATTATACCCCCGGATTTTTGCTTCGGGAATTGACGCAAACAACGTTCTGATGTCAGTAAAGAATCCGCAATACGTTGCCGGATTGCTTCTCGGCGTTCTTCCAATCGGCGACTGGTCAATTTCAATTACTTTATCAATATGCTGCAAACCGTCAATGGTTTTAAATTGCAGCGGTTGCGTTTTTGAGTTGTAAGCATGCTTGCTTAGAATCGGGTACAATGTTTCATTGATCAATGTTGATTTGCCGCTGCCGCTGACTCCCGTGACTACAATAAATTTTCCGAGTGGAAATATTGCATTTACGTTTTTAAGGTTATTTCCCTTCGCCCCCTTTAACTCCAAAAACTTTCCATTTCCTGCCCGCCTTTCCGATGGAATCGATATCTTTTTGTGATTATTCAGATAAGAAGACGTAAGGGTATCTAATTTTAATAATTCATCAGGAATTCCATGGGCTACAATTTTTCCCCCATGATAACCTGCGCGCGGGCCGATGTCAATTAAATAATCAGCAGCCATCATAATGTCCTTATCGTGTTCAACAACCAACACGCTGTTCCCGATATTGCGTAAATTTTTCAATGCATCAATCAGCCGGTGGTTATCCCGCTGATGTAAACCAATGCTGGGCTCATCCAAAATATAAGTTATCCCCTGCAACTGAGAGCCGATTTGGGTCGCAAGCCTGATACGCTGAGACTCGCCCCCACTCAGCGTCCTGGACGGTCGGTTGAGAGAAAGATACGTCAGGCCGACGTCTAATAAAAACTGCAAGCGCTCGCGAATTTCTTTAAGCACATCTTTTGCAATGATATTTTGTTTGTCACTGGATCGTTTTTCAATTCCATCAAACCAATTCATTAATTTATTCAGGTTCATTTCGCTTAACTCTGCGATATTCTTTTCATCGACTTTAAACCACAGACTGTCTCTTTTCAACCTCGCCCCGTTGCAGGTTTCGCATTTTTTCAATTCCATGTATTTTTCAACCCATTCGCGCAATGTTTCTGTGCTGTATGTTGAAGAAAACCATCTCTTCAGCATCGGGATGATCCCTTCGTAACTTCCGGTATATGCTTCAGGAATTGTTTCATCGTTTCCATCTACATCAAAAGTTTGGATTGCATCTCCATCACCATACAAAAGCAAATTGAGCTGTGATTCAGGCAACTCTTTGATAGGTTTATCCAAACTGATCTTATACTTTTTTGCAAAACGCACAACTTGCTGAAATACGCTCGCATCACGCTCTTCACCCAATGGAACAATCCCGCCTTCTTTTACACTTTTAGACCTGTCTGGTAACACCGCATGGAGACTTATTGTGAACACATCGCCCAGTCCTTTACAAGTAGGACAAGCACCATAAGGGGAATTAAATGAAAAACTATTTGGCGATGGTTCTTCATAACTGATGCCGGTATCTTCACACATTAATTGTTTACTGTACTGGACAACTTTGTTATCGTCGTTAACTAAAATGAACATCAGTTCTTTTCCGATCTGCAATGATTTTTGTACGCTTTGACTTAAGCGCAATTTCATGGCAGTTGCCACTTCCAACCTGTCAATGACAATTTCAATATCGTGTAATTTGTACCGATCAACCTGCATTTTCGAAGTGAGGTCTTTTATTTCGCCGTCAACCCTTACTTTTAAAAACCCCTTTTTCCGGATGTCTTCAAACAGTTCGCGGTAATGTCCTTTTCTCCCGCGGACTACCGGCGCAAGCAGTGTAATTTTTTTATTCCTGAATTTTTTAAAAACATTGTCCACGATTTCTTCTTCGCTGAACTTCACCATTTTTTTTCCGGTATTGTATGAATAGGCCTCACCGATCCTTGCAAACAATAACCGGAAGAAATCATATACTTCAGTAACGGTTCCAACCGTACTTCGGGGATTCTTGTTGGTGGTTTTTTGTTCGATGGAAATTACCGGGCTTAATCCGGTTATTTTATCAACATCCGGTCTTTCCATGTCACCGATGAATTGCCGGGCGTAGGCTCCAAAACTTTCCATGTAACGGCGCTGACCTTCTGCGTAAATGGTGTCAAATGCAAGTGAAGATTTTCCGCTCCCGCTGATGCCTGTGATAACAACCAATTTATTTTTCGGAATTTTTATGTCAATATTTTTCAAGTTGTGCACGCGGGCACCTTGCACATCAATCACATCTTCATTTATTTCATTGGCCATAATTAATGGTTACCCCCGATTTTTGTTTTCGCCCCACCGGTGCCCAGGCCTTTGCGGAAAGGGGTAGCGGGAATTCTCAAAAGCTTGAGACAAATTTCTTTAGCAGAAATTTTAAATTAGAACTAAGATAAGAACAAATGCATTGTCGTTTGGTTTGAAAAAAATTTAAACCACACCTTTCCACTGCGTTTTGCTCTCCCTTACACAAAAATGCCCGGCATCGCCCGGTGGCAAAATAAACATGGTTTCCACGGGGTGGTTTTTAAGATAGTGACGAAAGTTGATCTGCATTGGCGCTGTACAACCATGCGATGCCGATAAAGCCCGCAATGTCCCATGACAGGGGAAAATGTTCAAGTGTTGCCGGGGTATCGAAAACTTGACCGGTTTCCTTCCTGCCACAAAAAAAGCCGCGTTAAAAACGCGGCCTGACTTATTATCATTTAACCTGCCAACTTTATTGATGGAGTGTCAATGTCGGGACTTTAGTAACAGAACCTGAATCAACAACAATATTGGTGATCGTCGTATCCTGATATCCGTTTCTTCCCAGGAAGCTAAGCGAATAAGTTCCAGCGGTTACGCCCCTGAACATAAAGTGACCGCCCCAGTTTGGAATAGCATATAAAGTATCGCTACCATTGATGGCTTCCACAAGCGGCGAAGCTCCCGGAGGAAGTACGATCCCCTCAAGTTTTGACAGGTGCATGTCATTGAAAGCAACGATATATGGTTTGAGGTAGAAAGTGCCGCTCCAGAAGAAAACAGATCTTTCCAAATTGAAATCAAGCCACAATTCAAAATTATTGATGGAAATGCTAAAAACATTTTCCCTGCTTACGTTAATATCAAAGTATGGTTGTGGTCCGAAAACTTCCAGCGGATAACTTGTAAGACTATCTGTATAAATGGAATTATCTGAACCCAGTGTGATTCTTACCTTGATCACTTTACCGGTTGGATAGGTTCCTGCACCCAAAAGGGTATCCACCCCATTACGCAATTGCATCAGGTCGTAAGTGCCGGGAGTGATGGCAAGCGTGTCCCATATCAC
>DATGFZ010000177.1:0-4744 GCA_035308805.1 Puia sp.
GCCGTCAACATTGACCAGATCTGGTTTTGAATTGTATGAAAATGTAAATGTGTCTGTTTTATCTTCGACCCAAACTTTATGACGTTCTTTTTTAGCTCCGTTATATACATCGATCGCGATGGGTAATTTAAAAATATTATTACTGTCCTGCGTCTGATTGATTATGACCTTTACATTTTTTGCATTGTCGTCATACAGGTAATCGATATTTAATTTCGGATATCCTTTATTGTAATACCACTGGTTCCAATACCAATTCAGATCCTGACCGGTAACTTCTTCAAAAGCAAGACGCAATTGCTGCGCTTCCCCATTTTTAAATTTATTGGTGGTGAGATACAGATTCAAAGACTTAAAAAATGCGCTGTCGCCAACATAATTACGGAGCATATTCAATATCCGTCCCCCTTTTTGATAGGTAACACCATCAAAAACATCTTCCCGGTTTGAATAATAAAAACGTACGAGGTTATAATCATCGCCTTCTTTTGCACCTTCTATATAGTTTTCCATTGACTTGTAGCTGTGATCATCAGCCGCATCCTTTCCATATTTATGTTCAGCCCAGAGCATTTCGCTGAAATCAGCAAATGATTCATTCACGGTGAGATTGCTCCAGGACTCGCAGGTCACCAGGTCTCCAAACCACTGGTGGAACAATTCGTGGGCGATAACATCTTCGTCAAAATCATATGTATCATCCAAAAGCTGACGGCTTGTTTTATTCAAAAATTCTCCATGCAGGGTTGCTGTGGTATTTTCCATGGCCCCGGAAACATAATCGCGCACCACTACCTGATCGTATTTGGGCCACGGATATTCAACGCCTAATGTTTTAGAATAGAATGCGATCATTTCCGGCGTATTTCCAAAAATCTGTTTTGCGTAAGGCGCATATGCTTTTTCAACATAATAATCAACCGGCTTGTCCTTATAGTGATCGTGAATGATGGCAAAATCGCCCACAGCCATCATAAATAAATAGGGAGAATGAGGCAGTTCCATTTTCCAGTCGTCGGTGCGTGTTCCGTCTCCATTTTTTTTCTGACTGACAAGCATTCCGTTTGAAAGCGTTACATATTTATCGGGTACGGTCATAATGATTTCATCCGTTGTTTTCTGATCGGGCTTGTCAATTGTCGGAAACCATGCGGAATTTGATTCCGTTTCACCCTGTGTCCAAATTTCTGTCGGCTTATCTTTTTCTTCTCCTTTTGGATTGATAAAATATAATCCTTTTGCATCATTAATTGCTGCACTTCCTTCAACTTTTAATTCATTTGGTTTTGAAGTATAGTCCAGATATATCGTATATTTTTCGTCGCTTTTATACGTTTTATCAAGGTGGATTTTTAAGATCATTCCATCGTAATCATATTTCAGCGCTTCGTTATTTCCGTTTCTCACGAGGGCGATTTTATGAATATCCATTCCTTTGGCATCAAGCGTTAAGGAATCTGTCGGGTAGAAATGTGGTTTTAATGTAACCCACTCCTTACCGTACATGTATGATTTATTGTAATCAAATTTTACTTCGAGTTTGGTGTGAATAAGATCGTTGATTTTTGTAGCAGATCCCCTGTAAATATTTTTCCATGATTCATCCTTCTCCGGCGCTGGCTGAGCATGCATCACCATACTGGCCAGTAAACAGACGAATAATAATTGCGTTTTTTTCATATAAAATTATTGTTGGGCATAAAGGTAATAGTTGAAGGGGTTAAGAGTCATAAAAATTGTATAAAAGGTCAAACACACTATACAATTAATTAGATTTGCGGATAGAGTATTGAAATATGACGAAAAACCGCTTACTTATTTTCTTATTGTTGGTGGGAACGAACGTGTTTGCACAAAAAAACCATTTCATTGCCATTCAGTCAGAAAAAAAACAACCCTTTTACGCTAAGATTTCCGGGAATGTTTTGACATCCACGCCAACCGGCCATATCATCATCCCCAGACTCGCGGACAGTACCTATATTATTACGATAGGCTTAACCAAAACCACCATTGCCGAAGAACAGTTTTCCCTGCCTATTACAAAAGATGTGGGGTTTATCTTAAAAATTGGAAAGGATAAAAGATTGCAGTTGTCGAATTCCCAATCGAATCAGGTTATATGGCCGATTAGGCAACAACAATATTTTGTTTCGGAGGATTCGGCGACAACAACAGCCGGCACAACGCCTGTAACTAAAAAATCAGATCAGAGTTTTTCCAAACTAATGGCTCTGGTAGTAAATGATTCGGCTGTAATGGAAAACATGTATGTCGCCGATGAACCGAAAAAAGAAATAGCAAAAAATGATATGCCGGCAAAACCTCTTGTCCATGGCGATTCTTCCGCAGGCAACCAGCAAAATAAGAAAAATGAATTAACAAAAACGGTGACACCGGCCCTGGTGCAGGCAACGGGCGATTCTTCTGCCATTGCGCAAAGAAAAAAGAAAACCGAGGATACTGCCCTGAATAAAAAAGTTGCCAGTATCAAAACACCGGAAAAGAAAGAAAAATTAATTCAGCAAACACAGCCGGCAGTCACAAAACTTTCAGAAAGAAAGAATGATTCGTCCGTTGCTTTGGTTTATGAGGAGGTTACAAAAAATGGGAAAAAGGACACCATTGATGTTGTTATTCCCTTTGATTCTGCCGGAAATAAACCCGCGGGTACCGTATTCCGTAATACCAGCAGAGAACCGGCAGTCCCCGAAACCAAACACGAATTAAAAAGTGATACGGCAAAAATTATGGTTGCAAAAAATATGCCTTCCATAAAAGATTCGAACAATATCCCTCCGGATCAAAAATCATTATTCAGGACCCAAACAAAGGATGTAAAAAAAGATTCTTCCTTTGCCGATACGGGCAAATCAAAATTATACCGTCCCATTACCATCAATGCGAATTGTAAGAATACCGCAACAGATTATGATGTCGATAAATTACGCATCAAAATAATGGCTATTGAAGATGAGGACGATAAAATCTCAACTGCAAAAAAAGTGTTCAAAACAAAATGTTTTTATAGCGATCAAATCAAAGCATTGAGCGAAGTTTTTTCAAATGACGCCGGAAAATATAAATTATTTGATGCGGCATATGGGTATGTCTATGACCTCAACAATTTTACCAGCCTGCAGAGTCTGCTGAAAGATGATTATTATATAGCCCGGTTCAAAGCGATGATAAAATAGCCAGTGGATCATAATCAATAGGTCATTGCAGCAGCATGCCATCAACCTGTAACGATCAACCGTAAACTTTTATGTCAAGATATTTCCTCGAGGTTTCTTATAAAGGCACAGAATACAGCGGTTTTCAAATTCAGAAAAATGCAAACAGTATTCAGGCGGAAATGGAAAAAGCGCTTGATATTTATTTTCATGTAACATCCGCTCAGCGCGCAGGAGAACAAGGAGTGAAACTCGTCTGCTCATCACGCACGGATACCGGGGTGCATGCCCTGCAAAATTTCTTTCATTTTGACTGGGATGAAATGATTCCGCATACATTTCTGTATAACATCAATGCTTTGGTTTCTCCGGATATCGCAGTAAAAAATATATTTCTCGTACCGGCAAATGCCAGTTCACGTTTTGATGCGATAAGCAGGGAATATAACTATTATGTCTATCGCAGAAAAAATCCCTTCATCCGGGATCTGGCATATTATTTTCCCTATACACTGGACGCTCAAAAGCTTTCCGCAGCTGCCGGAATAATTTCTTCCTATACTGATTTCACATCTTTTTCAAAAAGAAATACGCAAGTGAAAAATTTCAATTGTACCATTCACCACAGTAAATGGATTCAGGAAAAGGATTGCTGGGTTTACCAGGTAAAGGCAAACAGGTTCTTGCGCGGAATGGTGCGCGGATTAACCGCCACCATGCTGCAGCTGGGAAGAGGCAAGCTTGAACTGTCGGATTTTGAAAAAATTATTCAGGGTCGCGATTGCACAAAAGCAGATTTTTCTGTGCCGGGATATGGTCTTTTTCTGGTCCGGGTGAACTACCCCGATGGCTTGTTAACCCCATTGCAGCCGCTTTGATCCGGATTTAGGATTTCAGCGCGGTTCCGGGCTGATCGAATCAATTTTCTCATGCAGCCACAGCTTTTATAGCGGCAACAGCGGCTGAAAGTTATTTTTTACCTAAAATGTCGTTCATTTCCCTTTCTCAACCGTGACGGGAAAGCGGTAGACCTCGTTCAAACCCAAATGATTTCAGTCCGGCATCTGTTTTTTAAATTTCTTTTCTGTATATCCGGCGCAAAATGTTGCGGTATTGCCGCACTTTATAACGGGGCTATTGCTCCATCAGCAACCATCATCTCTCCATTGTGAAACTCATGTGAATAAAAACAAATAAAAAAGTTTGCAGACAACCTTACTCGCCTTATCTTTGCCGTCCGCTTTTAAAAAAAGCAACAGTTCTTCGAAAAAGCAAATCCGATTTTCTGAATAAATTTCAGAAATAATAACAGAAATATTTTGGTGGAAGTATAAAGGCACTTACCTTTGCACTCCCAAAAAAATCTGAACGTAACCGTTGAGAAAAAAATGGGAGGCAGTAATGCCAAAAGATCTTTGAAAGTTTGAAAGCAACAGCATTCTTTTATTTTAATAAAAGAACAAGGTAATGTTTAGCGTAAATTAATTCGACAAGACGTTAATTTCCGAAAGAGATTAAAGTCAGAGCATCAAAACTCATTTACAATGGAGAGTTTGATCCTGGCTCAG
>DATGFZ010000178.1:0-2251 GCA_035308805.1 Puia sp.
TTTCAGCAGTTCAAACAAACCTTCATACTGGGCCTTGCCATAGTACCCTTCAGCTCCCAGCAGATTTACCATGGCTGCAGGCATGATATGGGCGGTATTACCCAACGGATAACCCAACATGATGCGCCACAACATATCAAACTGTGAACTGTAATTTGCTTCAATGGTATGATGTCCGCTGTTGTGAACACGGGGCGCAGTTTCGTTTACCAGCACATCGCCGTTCCTGTCAAGAAAAAGTTCGACAGCAAAAATTCCGGGGCTTTTGAGTTTAAGCGCCACTTTTAATGCGATGGCTTCTACTTTCCACAAGGTTTCTTTTGGCAGATCACAGGGACTGATCTGATAATCCAACAAATTTAAATCGGGGTTGAAGACCATATCCACCGGTGGAAACAATGCGGCTTCCCCCTTTTCATTGATCGCCACAATCTGGGCAATTTCCTTTTGGATCGAAACCAATTTCTCCAGAACACCAGGCAGATCGAATCCACCGGCCATTTCCTCTTTTGTTTTTATTACCTGAACACCGCGACCATCATATCCTCCCATTCCGATTTTATGGACTGCGGGAATAAAATCTTCATGCTTTTTTAAATCAGTCAGATCTTGGGTGATGACGAATGCTGAGGTGGGTATCTCCGCCTGTTTATAAAATTGTTTTTGTGTGATCTTATTTTTGATGACGCGTAATGCGGAAGGCTTTGGATATATTTTCACTCCCTCATGTTCCAGTTTTTCCAGCGCATCTTCATTCACGGATTCTATTTCGATGGTAATCGCGTTCAAATTTTTTCCGAAATGATAGACATCATCAAAATTTTTAATATCGCCTTTTGTGAACCGATAACAGAGATGAGCAGAGGGACAATTCTCGTCATTTTCCATGACATATGTTTCCACAGGATAATTGGCGGCAGCCTGCAACAACATTTTTCCCAATTGGCCGCCACCGAGAATTCCAACTTTCAGCATGAGGGTTTATTTATACGTGAAGATAAGAAAGGGAAAGTAAATGCCCGTTTCACCACAAATTTCCGGTAATGGTTTTTTAACATGCTTTGTATTGGTAATTGTTTCGGTTTGTGCCGGAAGATTTCTAACTTTAGAAAACCATATGTTACCTGATTATCCACATAAGATTTTTAATGATAAACGTGGTTGTTATTGTTTATTGATGGAAACCCTGGCAATGCAGGATTTACTTCGCAATATGGAATAAAGACTTGCGTCACTCAGGTGCTACGCAACGATGCAGGAAAAATATTGGAAGAAGTTACCATAAATAAAATGCGATGACAACCATAACAGCAACACAAAATAAACCCACCGTGCAAAAAGATTTTTTGCCCTTACAAGGAACTGACTACGTTGAATTCTATGTTGGCAATGCAAAGCAAGCTGCCCATTATTATCGGTCAGCTTTTGGTTTTCAGGCACTGGCTTACGCCGGCCCGGAAACCGGGGTCAAGAATAAAGTGAGTTATGCAGTGCGTCAGGACAGGCTGACTTTTGTTTTTACCACTTCTTTACGAACAGGAAGCCCGATAGCTGACCATGTTTATCTGCATGGCGACGGCGTGAAGATGCTTGCCTTGCGTGTAGACGATGCAGTGAGCGCATGGCATGAAACGACCAATCGCGGCGGCAGGAGCTTTATGGAGCCGGTTAGACTGAAAGATGAATTCGGAGAAATTGTATTGAGTGGCATTTTTACCTACGGAGAAACGGTTCATCTGTTTGTTGAAAGAAAAAATTACAGAGGCTCGTTTATGCCGGGTTACCGAGATTGGAAAACAAATTATAATCCACCGCCGACCGGGTTGAAATATGTGGATCATTGCGTGGGAAATGTGGGCTGGAACCAAATGGATCACTGGGTGAGGTTTTACCAAGAAGTAATGGGGTTCAAAAATATTCTTTCCTTTGATGACAAGGATATTTCTACGGAGTATTCTGCATTGATGAGTAAAGTGATGAGTAACGGCAACGGGTATGTAAAGTTCCCAATTAATGAACCTGCAGAAGGGAAAAAGAAATCGCAGGTTGAAGAATATCTGGAGTTTTTTAATGGCGAAGGCGTGCAGCATGTTGCCATGGCAACGGACCATATTGTGGAGACGGTAACGCAATTGCAGGACAGGGGAGTGGATTTTTTGAAAGTTCCTTCCTCTTACTATGACGATCTGTTAAACCGGGTAGGCAGAATTGATGAAGATTTGGTTCCTTTAAAAGAATTGGGTATTTTGGT
>DATGFZ010000179.1:0-2085 GCA_035308805.1 Puia sp.
AAGATAATTCGTGCGCATGAAACTATATGCACCAATCATCAGCAATACCATTATGATAAAAACTGCGGTTTTGTCTTTAATGAGGAACAAGATTCCAAAACCAAACAGCGCACCGACTATGGTGCCAATAAGCCTGTTGTAATTTCTCTTTTTTGTAAGACTGTACGCGGGTTTAAGAATCACGATGATTGTCAGCAATATCCAATAGCTGTGGCTGAATGGGAGAAACTTTGAAATGACATACCCAATAATAGTTGCAATGCTTAGCCGCAGGGCATGTCTAAATGTGTTTGACTGCAGTGAAAGATTATTGAGCAATAATTTCGGTTCGATGTCTTCATGCGCGACAAATTGTTCGTATTCTACTGAAGCATTAAAATCCTTAGTTAATTTTTTGTCGTACGTCGTATAATTCTGCAAATTGTACATGCGATCGCCGATATCTTCGATATTTTCAAGGATATGCCGCAAACTTATAAATCCTTCTACATTTGCAGCATTTCTGTTCTCATCGCGCAAATACTCAAAATATTGTTTTAGTTTTTTGATGCGGTAGATTAATTCTGCATTTGGTTTGGCAACCTTTTCGCTCTTAACCGCTATTCCAATTTCATCCAATTCATTGGATAAGAATAAGATCGTCTCTTCAAACTTCTCGAGGATATCCTTGTCATCGAAAAAGTGGTGAAGCGTTTTATAATCTTGATGAGATGTGATGACTTTTTCAAAAAGATCAACAACATCCAGGAAGATCATAACCAATACACGACCGGTATCCGTAGATTCTTTGATAATATCCCGGCTTCTGAATAATAATTCGCGCGCAAGATTTTGTTTATCATGCACTTTACTTTGTGCCTCGAGCAGATCGTCATAAATTTTATCAGGATCATTTTCTTTTTCATAGAAAGAAGCCCGAAGCCGCAGGTAATCTGCTGTTGACTGAATACATTCTCCAAGTGCCTGCTGGACCAACTTGTATGGACGAAACCCGTATAATGATAAACTCAACAGCGTGTACCATATCCCACCAGCAAAAACATAAGCGGCATTAACAACAATACTCCATCCGTGTTGCGGGCGGTCAATATTCAACACCATCACGAACAAAGCCGCAAGCCCAATTGAAGATGCCCTTGTTCCGTAAACACCCACCATCGCAAACAAAAAGCAAAATGTAAATAGCATCGGACCGAGAATCACAGGATACGAAGTTGCAAAACCTGTACACACGGCGACCATAAAAATGAGCGCATCGCAAATAAGCATCGCATTGCGCCTATGATTGATAGGCCCGGCGTTATCTGGAATACTTACACACATTGCTCCGATGGAAACCATGATGCCCCCGGAAAGATTATGAAAATAATTCAGTACAACGGCAGGCAACGCAATGCCGATTGTTATTCGGAATCCTTCGGCGAGATAATAGCTGTTGACAAAACCCTTGTATTGCTTGAGATAATCCATGATGGAGTAGCGAAGTTAGGACATGCCGGTTTTATGTATAGGCGAAATGCCGTGAAGAATTCTTTTCCCCTTTATTTATATCACACCCTTTATTTCACTGAAATGCGGATGTCTTTTCCTGCTCACCGTTTCCCGGTTGCCACCCATTTCTGATAGTATCTACACGCGGGTCTTAACCCGCAAATTTCGCATTTGGGATTTCGGGCGACACAGGTATACCTTCCGTGTAAAATGATCCAGTGATGAGCTTTGTGGATCAGTTTGGCGGGAATGAATTGAATCAATTGCTTTTCAGCGGCGAAAGGTGTTTTTGCATGGATCGTTAAGCCGATTCGTGCCGCCACGCGAAACACATGCGTGTCAACAGCCATATTGGGCTGCTTATCAATAACCGAAGTAATGACGTTCGCGGTTTTTCGCCCGACACCAGGCAGTTCCATTAGTTCATCCACTGTAAGCGGAATTTTTCCAGCGAATTTTTCCACGACTATTTTTGCCATACCGATCAGGTGTTTGGTTTTATTATTCGGGTAAGAAATGCTTTTTATCAATGGAAAAAGATCATCAAAACTTGCATCGGAAAGACTTTCAACGTTTGGATATTTTTGAAAGATT
>DATGFZ010000180.1:0-4869 GCA_035308805.1 Puia sp.
AATTATCATAATTTATGAAGCCATCAATGGCTTAATTCATCCGCATGCCCTGGATAAACTTGATTATGGTATTTTATTGATAGCTGTTACTGCCATCGTTAACTACATCGTGGGGTATATCAGTATTAAACGAGGAAGAAATAATGATTCTGCCGTATTGGTAGCCAGCGGCAAACAACTTTATACAGACATCTACTCTACCATTGGCATTATCATCGGATTGATATTAATTTATTTCACTCACTTTAATTGGATGGATAGCGCGGTAGCCTTGATTATTGCAATTATCATTATATACACGGGTTATCGAGTTCTTCGAGTTTCCATTGCCGGTATAATGGATGAAGCCGATGAACAATTATTACAAAGGCTGGTTGAATTTTTGAACAAGAACCGCCGCGAAAACTGGATCGATCTGCACAATCTCCGGGTAATAAAATATGGAAACGTATTGCATATTGATTGTCATCTCACAGTCCCCTGGTATTTAAATGTCTTGGAGGCGCACCATGAAGTGGAAGCATTGATAATACTTATAAAAAAAGAATTCGGTGATGCTGTTGAAATGTTTGTTCATACCGATCCCTGTCTTGATTTCTCCTGTAGGATTTGTCTCAAACACGATTGTGAAGTACGAAAGAAACATTTTGAGAAAAGAATTGAATGGACTTTGCAAAATGTTATCACAGACCGTAAACATACCGTGGGAAGCGACTAGCATTTACATAATGACTTATTGCCTGTTTGCGTGAAAACCCTCAGCAACCAATGAACAATTCTTTTTGCCAATTTTATCCTGTAATTCTGATATTAATACTTTTTTTTGAATTTTATTCTGTAAATATTTAAATTAGCAGAATAAAATTCTGAAGTGGAAAACTCGCTTGATTTAACTGACATTAAAATTCTTGCTGCCTTACAGGCTGACGCGTGCTTGCAGAATGCCCAACTGGCAAAGAAACTCGGCATGGCGCCTTCTGCTATTTTGGAAAGAGTTAAAAAACTAGAACAGAAAAACATTATACAAGCCTACAATACGCGGATAAATCCTGAAATCTTAAATTTAAAACTGCTCGCATTTATTTTTATTAAAACCAGTGAGGGTCCGGGCAATGCTGCAGTTGCCAAATACTTGGCAAAAATTCCTGAAGTGCTCGAGCTTCACCATATCGCTGGTGAAGATTGTTATTTAATGAAAATGCGCGCCAAAGACCCGTTATCGCTCATTCACTTTATGCGCGAAAAAATGAGTAAGATATCCGGGATACTCAACACCAAAACCACCATTGTTCTGGAAACAATCAAAGAAGACAATTACCTGCCAATACCAAAACCTACAGAATGGAAAAAACACTCAGCTTAAAAGAACCTTCTAAAATGCTCATCGTTGCTGCATTTGCGGCTGTGTATGTTTTTTGGGGGTCAACGTATATAGCCATTGCCATCGCCATAAAAAGCACGCCTCCCTTTTTAATGGCAGCCATTCGTTTTTTTGGTGCCGGAATCATTTTATTCGCTTGGTGCATTGTGCGAGGAGAAAAAGTTCCTGATAAAATGTCCGTTTCAAAAAATTCACTCGCAGGGATATTGATGCTATTTTTCGGCACCACCTCTTTAATTTGGGTGGAGCAATATCTCCCCGCCGGGCTTTGTTCCATTATCATTGCTACCACGCCTTTTTGGTTTGTTCTGCTTGATAAAAAACACTGGAGAGATAATTTCTCAGATAAATTTATCCTTCTTGGTTTAATGATCGGGCTGGTCGGCATCGTCATGCTCTCTGCAAATAAAGGCTCCATTAACTGGCACGGAGGCAGCAGGCAGATCATCAGTTTTTTTGTTTTGCTTTTCGGAAGTGCATTGTGGTCGATTGGCTCGCTGTATTCAAAATATTCCGTCACCTATGGAAGTACCAGTATAAAAGCAAGCATTCAAATGATGGCTGCCGGCCTATTTGCGCTTCTTATTTCCACCGGTGTTGGCGAGTTTACTAATTTTTCATGGAGTCAAATCACCATGAGTTCCATCAACGCCATGTTGTATCTCATCACATTCGGTTCGCTCATTGGTTTTATTGCATATATATGGCTCTTGGATGTGCGTCCCCCTGCAATTGTGGGGACCTATGCGTATGTAAACCCGGCAGTCGCCATGTTTCTCGGGTGGTGGATACTCAAAGAAAATATCACAACAATCCAGATCATTTCTTTGTTCATCATTTTATCAGGTGTTCTTTTGGTGAATTTATCCAAATATAAAAAGTGATCGTTTATCCCCCACCGGATGAATATCGTTGTTTAGCATAGCAAGCGTCGCCGCGTCGAGCTTCCATACGATGCCCATTCTATAGAGTATGTTGCATACCGTTTTAACGCCCTACAAATTGCACTTTTCATAGGGATGAATCCATGCATGCTCCCGGATAACTGATATTGGAGCTTTTTGAAAGTGAGAACCAAGTTTGCATCTTCTCAATTATTTGTCGACTTGATAGTATTTCTCGTTTCTGTGCTATCAGTTTTGCTAATAGCCTCTCCATTGCAGTTTGTAAAATAAACAATTCTGCCGTTATCTTGAAACCTGTAGACTTTACAACCGCCATACTCAAACAGATATTTTACGGTGTAATCTCCGTTATTATTGGATTTTTCTGAGGACACTGGTTTTTGAATTGCGCAACCAAGCATGGTAAACACTATCAGAAAGGGAAAAAATCTCTTCATAAAATAAATTTTATGAAAAGGTAAAGTCTATTTGGGAGCAAAGAAATTACTTCTTTAAAATCGGTTATAATGAGGGACAGGCTGGTTAAATTGTTAAAAACCATTCGAAGACCAGGCTTCGCATCCGTGAAGGAAACCCGCAACAGTGTTGCTTTCCATTCCGTGTTGGTGATCTTTTCAAATGTATGATGATTTTGAAAAACCGAATGAATATTCGCGCAAAGGCTGGGACCTGTGTGGATTTACAATTTGTCGTTGGTGCAGTCGAATTTGACCGACAGTGCACCAGCTTTAAGTCCTGGACAATGATGTTCAATAAAATTGCCATCGCCGGTTACAAAAGATAAAGACGCGAACACTAGTACAACTTTTTAATTTTTACTTTTTACTTTTCATTACATTCGTTTTTAAAAAATCAAATTTTATGGAGGTTTGGAAAGAATACCAGGAAAAAAATAAGAATCGTTTTTTAGAGGAATTGATTGATTTGTTACGGATCTCGTCCATCAGTGCGCGAACTGAATTTATACCCGACATGAAACAATGTGCAAAAGCGGTGAAGCAAAAATTCTTAGATGCAGGCGTTGAAACAGCAGAAATTTATGAAACCGACGGTCACCCGGTCGTTTACGCCGAAAAAATGATTGACAGTTCAAAACCGACTGTTCTGGTTTATGGTCATTATGATGTACAACCGCCGGACCCGCTGAACTTATGGCACAGCGGGCCTTTTGAGCCGGTGATCAAAGATGGAAAAATTTATGCGCGCGGAGCTTGTGATGACAAAGGCCAATTTTACATGCACGTAAAGGCGTTTGAAACAATGGCAAAGACAAATTCGCTCGTTACCAACATAAAATTTATTATAGAAGGCGAAGAAGAAGTAGGCTCGCCGAATCTTGGCAAATTTATTTCTTCGCATAAACACCTGCTGAAAGCGGATGTGATATTGATCAGCGATACGTCTATGATCAGTTTGGAAAACCCTTCCATTGATACCGGTGTACGTGGATTATCTTATATACAAGTAGAAGTGACCGGACCTAATCGCGATCTGCACAGCGGCGTGTATGGCGGTGCGGTTGCAAATCCAATTACGATGCTTGCAAAGATGATAGCATCTTGCCACGACGAAAATAATCGCGTAACCATTCCCGGATTTTATGACGATGTAATTGAATCGAGTGCGGCAGAAAGGAGGCTTTTAGCTGATGCTCCTTTTGATGAAAAGGAATATGAAAAAGATCTCGGAATAAAAGCGGTGTGGGGAGAAAAAGGATTTACTACAAATGAGCGCACGGGAATACGTCCAACATTGGAACTGAACGGTATTTGGGGCGGTTATACAGAAGAAGGATCAAAAACGGTACTGCCATCGAAAGCCTTTGCAAAAATCTCCGCACGGCTTGTTCCGAATCAAACTTCCCGAAAAATGACTGACCTGTTAATAAGTTATTTTGAAAGCATTGCGCCTGCTGGTGTTACCGTAAAGGCAGAAGAACATCACGGCGGCGAGCCGTATATGACACCGATTGATTCAAAGGCATATCAAGCGGCATCAAAAGCAATTGAAGCGACGTTTAATAAAAAACCAATACCTGTCCGCGGAGGTGGAAGCATTCCAATCTGTTCACTTTTTGAAAAAGAACTCGGTGTTAAGATCGTGTTCATGGGTTTTGGATTAGACAGTGATAATCTTCACTCGCCAAATGAAAAATTTGATCTGGCTAACTTTTACAAAGGCATTGAAACCATTCCTTATTTCCACAAATATTTTGCTGAGATGAGTTGAAGCAATTAGCATTAAAAACTGATTTTTGAATGTCATCAGAAAAACTTCGCCTTGATAAATATCTTTGGTCGATCCGGTTATTCAAAACGCGCTCGCTTGCAACTGAATCCTGCGACAAAGGAAAAGTCAAATACAATGGCGCGCAGGTTAAGCCTTCGAAACAAGTCCATGTTGACGATGAATATGAAGTGAAAACAGAAGTGAAGCGTTGGCGAATTAAAGTGACCGCTTTATTAAGCAAACGTGTTCAATATTCAGAAGCGATCAAATATTATCTAGACATCACCCCTGATGAAGAAATTGAAAGACTCCAATTTCAAAGTGCAAGTTTCCATACCGGCAAAAGATTGAGCA
>DATGFZ010000181.1:0-10422 GCA_035308805.1 Puia sp.
AATAAAAGCATGAATTATTTTTAAAGATTGTTGTACTTTGTTGGAAGGCCAATAAAAATTACGGCTTTAAAAATGCAAAAAATAAAACATCGGTTTGCCGCGCAGGTTTTCCTTTTAACGGTACTGTCTTTTTTTGCCGGCTGCAACAGCAATCCGTCGAAGACTGATAATGCCCGCAACAAAGCAGGCATTACAAAAGCAAACTGGGGACAGGTCGACGGCAGGCAAGTGGATATATATACACTGACAAACAACAAGGGAATTGAAATAAAGATTTCCAATTATGGCGGAACGATCACTTCGTGGACGATGCCGGACAGGCAGGGGATCCCGGGAAACATAGTTTTAGGGTTTGACAGTCTGTCCGGCTATCTGGCAAAGCCGCCTTATTTCGGGGCGACGATCGGCCGATATGGAAACAGGATCGCGAACGGATCATTTAAGATCGGCGATCAAATGTATACGCTCGCAAAAAATAACGGGAAAAATCATTTGCATGGCGGCTTAAAAGGATTTGATAAAGTCGTCTGGAATGCATCCACCGTCGCAGATTCAATTCCGGAATTAATATTAAACTATACGAGCAAAGACGGTGAAGAAGGTTATCCCGGGAATTTACAGGTCACCGTAATGTTCTTATTGAATGATGACAACGAATTTTCCATCGAATATGATGCTGAAACCGATAAACCGACGCCGGTTAATCTAACCAATCACACCTATTTCAATTTGAGCGGAAACATAAGCAATGATATTTTGCAGGAAATATTGGAGATTGATGCTTCCTATTACACACCCGTTGACACCACCCTTATTCCGACGGGGGAAATAAAATCCGTGACCGGAACGCCTTTTGATTTTTTACACCCCCACAAAATCGGCGAACGCATTGCCCGGGTGCCGGGCGGCTATGATCATAATTTTGTATTGAATAAAAAAGATGGTTTATCAGCTCCTGCAGCCACGTTGACCGATTCTTCAGCAGGAAGACAGTTGGAAATCTATACCACAGAACCGGGAATCCAGTTTTATTCCGGGAATTTTTTGGACGGGAAAATTACCAACCGGGATGGAAAACCAATCAATCAACACACGGGATTGTGCCTGGAGACGCAGCATTTCCCGGATTCACCCAACGAGCCTGCATTTCCCTCAACCATACTAAATCCGAAGGAGAAATACCACAGTCTGACCAAATATAAAATGTCGGTGGTCAGGTAGATTCCGGTTCACACTTTTTCAAAATAGCAATACTGTGAAAACTGTGCAAACCAGGTGATCTTTTTTGCGCAAAGAGAGAGAGAGAGATACAAGGCCACTTCCCATAATTTACTGGCAGAACCCCGGGAACAAATTCATCAATGTGCTATAAAACTGACAGAAAGTTTTAAAACCGGAGACGGACCGGCAAAGCCCAATGCAATCATCGTTCCGGTGATGACCATATCCGGCGTAGGGGGAATGGCACGACGGTTATCCCCGGAAGCGATCGGACAACGTTAAACCGCAATATTACATATGGTGAATAACAAGATTTATCTTGCCAGTGAGACAGGTTCACTAACAAAAAGCGAGGGGTTTAAAACTGTGTTCGACATTAACGAACTCTCTTATTTTTTGTCCGTCTTCATAGATCACGATGACTGATCTTTTTTCTTCATCGGTTAACTGGCGCAAGTGCAACATTTTTTCGATAATGAATTTCCGGTCGACCCACTCAAAACGATCTTCGAATTTCATGTATTCTTCTACGTTGGAAATTATTTCGCCGGTATTCAAAATATGAACGGTAAAAACAGCGCCGGGGTGATGGGTAATATAAGATTGTTGCATATACGCAATGTAATAAAACTATCGCTATTTTATTACAAAACTTATCACCATGAATCGTTAATAATTGGTTGATAGGATTACCCCAAAAAATGCTTACCTGATTAATTCGACGGTACCTTTCAGCACATGATGTATTTTTTTGCGGTCGGTAAATTCAGTTTCATACACATAGGTACCGGCGGGTTGTGGCTTGCCCTTAAAAGTGCCGTCCCATTGGGCCGAAGGATCGGCCGAAGAAAAAATCAGCTGACCGTAACGGGTATAGACATTCAGGTTGAACAGCAATGGCGGTTCCACATAACGTACTTTAAAAAAATCATTTTTCCCGTCACCATTTGGGGTAAATGCATTGGGTAGAAACAGATCCAAAACGCATTTTTGAAAATTAACTGTTTTCTGCGCCTGGGCTGATCCGCAGGCATTGGAGATGTTTACCGAATAATGTCCGCTTTCAGTCGCTGAAAGAACAGGCAAGGTCGAGCCATCCTGCCACAGGTAGGCGGAGGAAGTATCCGTAAAGGCATTGAGCAAAACAGTATCCCCGGTGCAGGCAAGGGTATCTGATTTACCAAGGATGGAAGCATTGGGAATGGCCGATAATGGCACATACAACGAATCTGAAATAAGGCAGGTGCTGTCGTTTTGCACCTGGCATTGATAATACCCTGTTCCGTAATTCTTCCTCGTAATCGACAGCGCGGGGTTATTTTCATTGTTAAGCACCATCCCGTTTTTATACCATTGTAATTGATAACCCGCATCATAAATAGCCGGTTGCACACGGAGGCTAACCATTTGGGAACAGGATGTGCCTGCAGTAACCTGAACTTGCGGAAAAGGAACTGTTGATTTATACAGTTGCAGGGCATCTAAAAAATACGAATGCCTGTTGGCCGAAACCGTATCTCCGTTGTAAACCACTATGGCGGGATCAAGTTCAAGGACGGTATCACAGGATGGACCCAATGCCATTGCCTGAAAATTGTCAGGCGATTTAAATTTGATACTCACCTTCATCCAGTTTTGTGTTTTATGCACCGTGTAACTCCCTAAAGGAGTCCACCCGCTGACTGCCGGACAGCCGATAATGGGAACATTGTTGTTTGTGCAGTCAGCAAACCCAAATAAGGTAAATTTTTCGATATCCCTGGGTGTTTCGGGAACGGCAATTCCATTGTTTATCAGCAGCGTGTCGTTCCCCCTTGTACCGAAGCCAACATAAAAATCCAACCGGTACAAGGAATCCTTTTGCAATAGACTGGTAAGACATGTGCTCACATAAGATTTTCGGAATGGGTACTCATGCGTGTTGCCATCATAGCCGAAATCCGCTACGGCTGCAACCCCGTTTCCATCGGGAATCGGTTGGGGTACTAACGGGAACATATACATGTAAACATTCGTGAACGATTCGTTGAATATACTGTCATTGGGGATCAGAAAATTTGTGCAGGAATTTAAATAACCGGTCAGGACTTCGTTGGTGGGTGTTGTCCAGAAAGGAATGACCAATCCCTGTTCATTAAAGTAACCCGAGTTGCAGGATAACGGATTGATTTCGAATGAAGGGTTATTGATGATGTTCACAAACCTTGCAGG
Source organism: Puia sp. (assembly GCA_035308805.1). Taxonomy (GTDB): domain Bacteria; phylum Bacteroidota; class Bacteroidia; order Chitinophagales; family Chitinophagaceae; genus Puia. The sequence continues at coordinate 3,433 of DATGFZ010000181.1, forward strand.
AAATTGAAAACAGCTATCCTGACCATATAAAAGCAATGATAAAAAAGAAACCAATAAAAGGAAGATTCCTTTTTTCATGTAATGCGTTGAATGTGAAAATCAAGTCAGCGGGTTATTCATTCGTTTCATCTGCCATTTCCCATACCATATTAAACGTATTTATTTGATCCGCGTAAGCTTTTGCCCTGTGTTTTATTGATCATTTTTCTGTTGTTCTGTTTCAGGTCGAAAATTTCCAGAGGAATTCCAAATATAAAAAAAATAATTCCTAAAATGGAATCCACTGGTGATTGCAGGCATCCGGCTTCTGACCAACCTTCAATTTTTATTTTTTGGGCTAAGAATCATTCACTAAATTTTACATAAATTTCATTGTCCAGGTAACCAAACCATTTCTTTATGAAACAGAAAAAAAGCCAACAGCGCCCTCATTTTGGAATGGGCTGGGTTGCAGATCGTCCCGATCAACGGGATCTGTTTTATGCGACGCCGCCCGCAGTCGCAATAACCTTACCCGCTTCCACCGACTTGAGAATAAATTGCCCGCCGGTTTATAACCAGGAATGCCTGGGAAGTTGTACAGCCAATGCCATTGCCGGTGCCATCGAGTTCGAGCAAATCCGGCAAGCCAAAAAAAGCGCCTTTATGCCTTCGCGCCTTTTTATTTATTATAATGAAAGGGCGATGGAAGGGACAGTAAGTTCCGATAGCGGAGCCCAGATACGTGATGGAATTAAATCTGTTGCAAATTTGGGCGTGTGTTCGGAGCAGGAATGGCCGTACGCGATCGGGAGCTGCAAAGTCACTGGTTACGACGCTCAGGGTGAACCGATTTATGATACCGGAACCACATTTAAACAAAAACCCTCAGCGGCATGCTATAAAGATGCTTTAAAATATGAGGTGCTGCAGTATCAGCGTTTGCAAAATGTACTCCCCCAATTAAAGGGATGTTTGTCCGAAGGATATGCATTTGTCCTCGGATTTACGGTCTACTCAAGCTTTTACAATATTGGCAAAAATGGAATGATGCCCCTGCCTGCATCCACGGAGCAGGTTGAAGGCGGCCATGCGGTGATGGCTGTAGGCTACAATGATTCGAAACAAGTTTTTATTATCCGCAACTCATGGGGAGCAACTTGGGCGGATAAAGGTTATTTTTACATGCCCTATGCATTTATTACCAGCAACAACTGCAGTGATTTCTGGACAATAAAGATTGTGAAGATCTGAGCGGTTCACCCTTGCGCCATTATTTTTGAACAATTGACACTAACATGAACTCAACCCTATCGCTTCGGTTTGCAGATATTCACGATATCAATACCATTGGATTTCTTGCGCAACAGATTTGGCCCTCTACCTATAAAAATATCCTGCCTGCGGAGCAAATAAAATACATGATGGATCTTTTTTATAGTCCCGCTTCATTAAAAAAACAGATCAAAGAAGATAAACACCGTTTTGTATTGATAGAGGATGAAGAGGGTTCCCTGGGGTTTGCATCCTATTCAGAAATAAATAAAGGCGGGGTGTACAAACTCCATAAAATTTATGTGTTGCCAACATTGCAGGGAAAGGGTATTGGCAAAGCCATGATCGATTTTATTGTTGCAAACATTAAACCACTGGGTGCCACCGCAATTCAACTCAACGTAAACAGGCATAACCAGGCGAGAAGTTTTTACGAACGGTTAGGCTTCACCGTTATACAGGAAGAAGACATTGACATTGGCAACAATTATTTTATGAATGATTATGTGATGGAGAAGAAGCTGGTTTCATAAAGCAGCGATGAGCTCTTCAATCCATGCATCCCGGAATCACTTCCCCCCTTGTCCATTATTCATTTTCAATTCCCATTGCGCCTAATTTCATTTTGTGAGCCGTGTCATGGCCTACGTACTTTTCAATTCTTCCTTCAATAAAATAAATCAATGGTGTGAGTATGATGGCAACGGTAAATTTGTATAGATAATTCATCATACCAATCGCCAATATTTGTTGCCAGCTAAAATATCCGCTGAAGGCAATAAACAAAACAATGTAGCTGTCCACCAGTTGAGAAACAAGGGTGGAACCAGTTGCCCTCAGCCATAAGTATTTATTGCCCGTTCTTCTCTTGATATGATGAAAAACGGATACATCAACAATCTGGCTAACTAAAAAAGCAACTAAGCTCCCCACAATAATCCTCATATTCTGCCCGAAAATGGCACTGAATGCGGTTTGTATATTCTCAACTCCTTGTTTTCCGCTGCTGGCTATCCACACGTCAGCCGGCGGGATGTTAATGGCGAGAAAATACATCAGGAAGGCGTAAGAAATCAGGATAACCGCCGTGAATGAAATTCTCCTTACAGCTTTTGGTCCGTAGAATTCATTTATGATATCAGTAATGACAAACTCAAGCGGCCAAAGCAGGACGCCGCAGGTTAGTGTAAACGATAAACCGCTTTGCCCAAACATCGAAAAATTTACCGGATTGGCCCCGAATATTTTTTCAAGCGAAAAAAGTTTGGTGCCAATCGCTTCTGCAATCAATGCGTTGCAACAAAAAAAAGCAGTGAAGCCCAAAAAAAGTTTGGTGGGTCTGTCTTTAAGGATGCTGTGAATCATGTAAAAAATATATGGTTTGCGCAATTAAAAAAAGAAAATTAACAATAATAAGCCAAACCGGAACAGACTGCAATATTGATTTGTGTAAAGTCCACATGATGGCCAGGGATAGACTCAACATGGCATTTAGCGCTATGGCACCAATAAATCCTGCAACAATGATTAATGAACCGATTTCTGTTTGCGGCATATTTGGGGTAAACCTGATGATACACGCAATCAGAAAACAGAGATTGAGAATAAACACAACCTTTGATAAAATACGAACCATGTGAAATAAACGATTGTGGATAATACGCAGCAATGGTTAACGAACTAACACTGCCGAATGCATCGCAAGAGCTACATTCGGTTTTAGCAAATTATCACATTTGCACATTATCATTTCTGCGTAAAATAGCATTATTTTGCCTGATTAATTATTACTTCTTTTATGAATTCATCCTTAATAAAAAAGGCGCTCCCCCACATTATTGCCATAGTTGTTTTTATACTGATCGCTGTTATTTATTGCAAACCGGTATTTGACGGAAAAGTGGTTAGCCAATCCGATGTGCTGAATTGGAAAAATATGGCGCAACAATCTTTTGAGTTTAAGGAAAAACACGGGCATTTTCCATTGTGGACGGAAAGCGCTTTTGGCGGTATGCCTGCATACACCATCGCCATGGATGCTACATCAAAAGTGTATACAGCATATACAAGTTTTATAACTTCTTTGATTACGCTTGGACTGCCAAAACCAATCAACTATCTGTTTCTTGCCTGTATTTGTTTTTATATCCTTACGCAGGTGCTGCGCATCAATCCATATCTCGGCATTCTGTCCGCTCTCTGTTATGCATATGCCACATTTGATCCGGTAATCATTGCAGTGGGTCACGACACGCAGATGCAGGCAATTGGTTATGCCCCTGCGGTGATCGCAGGGATACTGCTGATTTTTCAGCGAAAATATTTATTGGGCGTAGCCTTGTTCAGCATTTTTTTTGGATTCCAGATCAGCACCCAGCACTTACAAATTATTTATTACACGGTAATCACTATGGGTTTTATCTCACTGGCATTTTTTATTTACAGCTTGAAGCATAAGGAACTGAATAATTTTTTCATATCCATTGCTTTAGCAATCGTTGGCGGAGCACTTGGTTTTGGAACTTTTGCGATCAGCATATTACCTGTTCAGGATTATGCAAAAGAAACAAAACGCGGAGGGAAATCAGAGCTCGCCGTAAACAGCAATGATAAAAACAAGACCGAAGGTGGTCTTAATAAAGATTATGCATTTGACTGGAGTTATGGAATTGGTGAAACATTTACCCTGATCGTTCCGGGTATTTACGGTGGTGGCAGCGAAGGGAAATTGGTGAGCGATAATTCAAAATTTGTTGAAAAAGCCACGGAAATCGGCATGCCCGAAGAAGCAGCTTTACGCGATGCCAACATATTGGCCTATTGGGGAAACCAGCCCAATACCGCTGGACCGGTCTATCTTGGCGCCGCGATATGCTTTTTGTTTATTTTCGGATTGGTCTATGCAAAAAGCTGGCATAAATGGTGGATCATTCCTGCAGCCCTCTTAGGTATCCTGCTTGCCTGGGGGAAAAATTTTTCATCTTTTAATTATTTTCTTTTCGATTACTTTCCTTTCTATAATAAATTCCGCGCGCCAACACAGGCCTTGTTTTTTCCGCAACTGGTTTTTCCGTTGCTCGCAGCAATTGGTATCAATGAATTGATCATCAGCAAAGAATCCAAAGAACTGATCTGGAAAAAATTTCAGCAGGCTGTGTATGTTGCAGCAGGTTTGGTTATCATCCTGGCCGCATTTTATTTTTCAGCAGATTTTAAAAGCCCGAAGGATGCGCGGATAAAACAAGGTTATGAGAGCCAGATATTACAATCAGCAGCCCGCGGCAAACAGCCCACAGCAGAAATGCAGCAACAGGCGACAGAAATTGGCAAAGGGCTGATAAAGGGTCTTGAGTCAGACAGGCAATCCATTTTCGAAGGGGACCTGATCAGAACCATATTGATCATGGCTGCAACCGTTGTGTTGATGGGGTTATACCTAAAAGATAAGATCAAACCCTTTGTTTTAATGATGGGATTGATGGTTGTCTGTTCATTTGATCTGCTGGCAGAAGGAAGAATTTATCTGAATGATGATAATTTTGTTGAACCTTCCGATTATGAGTCTGCTTTTAATCCCACACCCGCAGACATACAAATCAGTAAAGACCCCGATAAAAATTTTCGGGTCTTGGATGAATCGGGTGAATGGTGGCAGGATTCAAAGGCATCTTATTTTCACAATTCGCTCGGTGGCTATTCGCCCGCTAAACTTGGGTTGTACCAGGATATCATTGACTCGCAGTTGTCCAAACAAAATATCATGGTGTACAATATGCTGAACACAAAATATATCATCCAGCGCAACCCTTCAACCGGTCAGCAGCAGGCCATGCAAAACCCAAATGCGTTTGGGCCTTGCTGGTTGGTAAAAAATATTCATTTTGTAAAAGACGGAAACGAAGAAATGAAAGCGCTGGACAGCATCAACGTAAAAGATACCGCCATTGTCCAGCAAAAATTTGCAAACATCATCAAATTCATGCCGGCAGCCGATTCAACAGCTTCGATCACCTTAGCAGAAAACCTCAATGATAAATTAACTTATAGGTTCTCTGCAAAAACAAATCAGTTTGCGGTTTTTAGCGAAGTGTATTATGATAGGGGGTGGAATGCTTTTCTTGATGGCCAAAAGGCTGATTATTGTCGTGTTGATTATATACTGCGCGGCATGCCGGTACCTCCAGGAAATCATAACATTGAATTCCGGTTTGAACCTAAAGTATATCAATCGGCAAATACCATTTCGGTTTGGGCATCCGTCATCGCCATCATCTTATTGGTCATTGCCGGGGTCGCAGAATGGAAAAACAAAACAAGAACCGCCTGATGATTTCCCGCTTAACCTGTTATGGTCGAATTGTTTTCGATAATTACCTGAAATGGCAAGCATAATCAGCATTGTTTCGTATCCTTTTCTTCCGGCAAAAACCGGTGGCGAAAAATTCATTGATTCCTTCAACAGGTATTTCTCAGCCTATCATCAGCTCACCTGCGTAACCACAAAAAAAAATAATCCTGAACTGGCCAGGCAGTACGAAGTATTGAATCCGCTGTCCAATTCGAAGTGGCGGTATATCAATATTTTTTATTTTTTTACAATAAGAAAAATAATCAGGCAAAAAAAAGCCACCCACCTGATGCTTGCACATCCTTATTATGGATGGCTTGGCATTTTATTGAAAAGATTTTGCCATGTCAAACTGATTATTCACTCCCACAACATAGAAGGTTTAAGGTGGAAAACATTGGGAAAATGGTGGTGGAAAATTTTACTGCGTTATGAAAAGTTCACACATAGAAATGCAGATTATAATTTTTTTATTCAGGACGATGACAAACGATACGCAATAGAAAAATTCGGATTAGATCCCTCAAAATGTATTGAAGTTACTTATGGCATTGAGTGGAATAAAGTTCCCGACCTGCAGGAATTACAGCGGGCAAAACAACAAATCAGGACAAGGCATAATATTTCTCCGGAAAAGAAAATATTGTTCTTCAACGGAGCTTTTAATTATAAACCGAACCTGGATGCGTTAAAAAAAATGATTCACGTCATCAATCCCCTGTTGCAGCAGGAAAAAAATTTCCCCTATTCGCTCATTATTTGCGGAATGAATATTCCTGATGAAATCATTTCCTCCCGGTTTCCAAATATCATTATCGCAGGATTCGTGGACGATGTGAGTATATATTTTAAAGGGGCTGATGTTTTTTTAAATCCCATTACTGAAGGGGGCGGCATCAAGACAAAACTGGTTGAAGCTTTAGGGTATAACCTTAACGCTGTTTCAACACAGCACGGGGCCATTGGAATTAATCCGGAGTGGTGCAACAATAAATTACAAATTTGTGGAAATGCTGATTGGCTTTTTTTTGTTGAATCGGCCAGCAGGCTGTCGGCCTATGCTGCGGATTTGCCCCAAATTTATTTTGACCATTTTTATTGGCCATACATAACAAAAAAAGCGGCGGAGTTCATAGACAAAAACTGATCGATAAAATATTTTACCGCAATAAGATTACCGTCCCTTTGGCATTTTTTTCTTTTTCCAGACTTCCTGCCAGATGATATTGTGCAGCCCATACATAGGTATTCGTATCCTGGTTTTGGCCATTGAAAGTTCCGTCCCAGCCTTTGGCTGCATCGCTTGTTTCAAATATTTTCTGACCCCACCGGTTATAAATCACCATATAAAACTTATCCAGGTAACCATAGACCACCGGTTTGAAAAT
>DATGFZ010000182.1:0-3110 GCA_035308805.1 Puia sp.
GGTTCGAGGGTTTCTATTAAACCACTATCTGCCCTTATGCTGTCAAGAAAATACATAGGTTCATTTGGTCGGAATAATTGAAATTTATCATCTTTATGAAAAATGCTATAGCAAGAGATAAAAATATCAATTGCATCAACGGGTCTATTTAGATAATAATTTTCATCCAATGGGTATTGTGGTTTTTTATTTCTGTCTATCTTGAGAAAAAAGGATATTGTATCATTTGTATATGTCCAATAGTCTGAGCAATCTCTAGAACTCCATTTAAATAGAGGTTCATGATATTTATCAATAACGCTCTTCAACAATAAATGCCGTAAGTCAATTGGCGATCCATCAGGTAGGTAGCCGATAAAGTTTCTTGTCAGTCTAAAAGAGAAAGGAAGAGTAGTGTATAAAAAGTCACCGTTTAGGTTACCATTTTATCATCCTTCTCCAATGAAAATCAGAAGAAATGAAAATAAAAAAGCCCCTTCAATACCGGGAAGAGGCAGCAATCAGAAACCAATCACATGAGAAATTAAAAGCTGTAGAGGGAGGATTCGAACCTCCACGGGGCAGTTAGCCGTAGCGCAATGTGTGGTGGTCAACCCCAGTCGCACCAATTGCTTGATGCGGCATTACACTATATTTATCCTGTTTTCCCCACCCCCGAGACAAGAGGGCATGTCTGCCAAAGTTTCATCACTCCACAGTATAGTCATTTCAATGAACTTGACAATACAATATTAAACGATTTTATCTATTTGTTATAATATTTTCAAGTTTTTTTTGAAAATTTCAATAAATTTCAAATATTTGTGGTTAATGCTAAACGAAATCAAAAAATGAACGACAAAATCACGGGCAAATTAAATCTTGATAAACTCGATCTGCAGATTATTCATGCCATGATCGAAACTGCGGAAATATCTTACGCGGAATTGGGAAAAAAACTATTTGTGTCCGGCGGAACGATCCACGTTCGGATTAAGAAATTACAAGAAAATAAAATTGTTAAGGGCACAAAGCTGAATGTGGATTTGAAACTTTTGGGATATGATGTGATCGCATTTATCGGAATTTATTTGGAAAAGAGTTCATTGTATGATTCTGTTGCAAAGGAATTGAGAAGAATTCCCGAAATAGTTCGATTAAATTATACGACAGGTAATTACAGCATGTTTGCTGAAATTGTTTGTAAAGACATAAATCAATTGCGTTTTGTTTTGCATGATGAACTACAAAAAATTAAAGGCATAGAACGTACGGAAACCTTTATTTCCCTTGAAGAAAGCTTTGACAGAAATGTTCAGGTGTTTCAAGAATAGCAAATGGGAAACAGAAGATGGTTTTTTCAACCAGCCATTTACTACCTGCTCCTGACCGTTCTCCCTTTCCATTGATAACTCCCGAATTTTCCGAAAAAACCCGAAACGATTATATAGAGAATGTGGAATGGTTGTAAAAAGGGGAAATAAACGATTAAGGATTGTTGATTGAAAAATTTGGCCACTGATCTCACAAGTAAAAATTCAACAAGAGTTTTCAGGATCAATAGGGCGGCCGCTATTAATAACAACGGAGTGTACCAGAACCCCGATATGGCCAATACCAGGAATAACAGATTGAAACAATACACTAAGAGCAGTACCCAAAAAATTCTTTTGTCTTCATAAACATCTGCTTTGCTTGCCCAACGAATGCGTTGATCAATAAAATTTTTCCAACTTGCCTGTGATTGGGTGGTTACAATTGCATTTTTGTTTTTCAGGTAGAAAACATTCTTTGGGTATTTCTGATAAATTTTATGCATTAGCAACATATCATCGCCGGAAGGAATATTATCAATATTTGTAAATCCATCCACTTCGAAAAAAACATTCTTTTCATAGGCCAGATTGGCGCCGTTACACATGGAATGAAATCTTTTATCAACGGAGGCGGCTGTTATTCCCTGGAGCGTTATAAAGTCCAGGGTTTGAAAGACATCCAACAAATTACTGCCGCATTTTATTTTTACCGGCGCAGCAATGAATTTGGCGTTTGTTTTTTCGTAATAACCGACCATCGTCTGGAGCCAGTTATGGTTAAATACGCAATCAGCATCTGAGGTGACAATTAAACTTCCCCCTGCATTATTGGAGGCTGTTGTTATCGCCAATTTTTTAAAAGCTGTATGATTGTTTGACGCTTTTATATGATCTGAAAGTTTGATTTTTTTTAAATTCATTTCTTTTTGCGGAAAATGTTGCAGAACGTTCCATGTATTGTCGGTGGAATGGTCATCAACTACAATCACTTCGTATAAATGTTTTGGGTAGGTTTGATTTCCTAAGGAAGCAAGGCAATCTAAAATATTTTTCTCCTCGTTGCGCGCAGGAATAATGACGGATACTTTCGTTGAATGATTGGGTTGGAAAGAACCTGCTTCCTGAATGGCCTGCCATGCGAAGTAATAAAACAAAATCAACGCAGCGTACCCAAGAAACAATATTAATGATATGATGGTCGCAATAAGCATTGATTAGTTTTTTATTAGCCGGCTAATTACATCGGCGTTTTTTTCTTTTAAGAGTTCGTGTCCTGAATCAATGATTGACAAAATACAATTCGATTCAATGCCTTTCGTGAATGTTTCGGTATTTTTATGGCGAATCACCTTATCAAATTTTCCATACAATAGCCTTAATTGAATGTTATGGCTGCGTATGTCCTCCTTTATTTTTTTTACGTTTGGTTTGAATGCCCGCATGGCAGTCCACCGGTGGTACAAATCGTTTCTCATGTCTTTATCGTGAAGATAATAATTGGCAAACTTAAAAACACTTTGATTGACTAACCTGAATTTGTCAGCAGTCCTCAGCAATAGAAAAAACCACCCGGGCCTGTTGGCGGTAAAGCGGAAAAGCTGATTGCCAAGGGCAGTTTGCGTAGCCAGCCAATACCAGAAGTTCATTCTCAATCCATCAGGAGCCAATAGCACAACCTTTTCAATTTTGACTGGAATTAGCTCCAGTAAGTGAAGTGCTACTCTTCCACCCATACTGAATCCGAGTAAATATATTTTTGAATCTTGTAAAATGAGTGCGTGGATGATCTTCCTTAAGATGGTTACTAAATCTTCT
>DATGFZ010000183.1:0-5567 GCA_035308805.1 Puia sp.
GGGTGATTCAGCCCCCGATGCCCGTGATGCATTTTAAAAGTTGGAATATCATTGGCAAGCGCCAGCAATTGGTGTCCGAGGCAAATTCCGAACAGGGGTTTATTTTCTTTCAGTATATCTTTTACGGTTTCGACGGCATAATCCATGGCCGCCGGATCGCCTGGACCGTTTGAAATAAAATATCCGTCGGGATTAAATTCTTTTAATTTTTTTATAGATGTTTTGGCAGGATACACCTTAACATGCGCACCGCGGGATACCAGGCATAGAAGAATATGTTGCTTGATACCATAATCGATCACGGCAATTTTAATATTTGACTTTATATCACCGGCTTCATATTCTTCTTTCGTGCTGACAAATGAAGCGAGTTCTAAACCATCCATTGATGGGGTTTTTGCGAGTTCATCTTTTAATTTATTTAACTCAGTTGTTTCGGATGAGATGATGCAATTCATTGCGCCCTTTGTGCGAATATCTTCGACCAAAGCCCTGGTATCAACGCCCTCAATGCAAACAATGTTGTTTTGCTTGAGATACTGGTCCAGGGACCCATTTGCCATTTTGCGTGAGAATTGTTCTTCCAGGTTTCTACCTATCAATCCGCGAATCTTTACATTGTCGGATTCAACATCACTATCCTTTACTCCATAATTACCTATATGGACTGTGTTCATGATGAGTACCTGTCCGAAATAACTAGGATCGGTAAACACTTCCTGGTAACCTGTCATCCCTGTATTAAAACAAATTTCGCCGGTTGTTGTTCCCATCTTTCCAAACGCAAGTCCATAGTGAACCGAACCATCCTGCAACAATAAAACCGCTGATTTTTTAGAAGAGTTGTTAGGCATTTTTCTAATAAAGTTTTGCAAAGAAAGTCAATTTGCGAACACGAATTACACGAATCTTTACAAAAAAGGCAATTGTGATTAATTAGTGAATAGACTTACTAACCCGCTGTCAGCCAATGGAAGTTTTGAACTGATATGATGTTACAGAGAGTGGACCAGCTTCAGAAAGCAAAGCATAAGCACCGCTTTAAATAAACGGATAAAATAAAAAAACATGGACCAACATATATCATCATTGGTCCGGAAATAAAAATGAGCTGTCCCATAAGTCAACGACTATAATCAGATCGAAAAGGATTGTGGCATTTGATTTTTACAGGCGGGCACAATACGGAATAAGGTGAATATGGGCTGAAGCAAGGTCGGTCATGTAATCAATCAATGCATACCGCAAACGAATAAAACAGGCAGAACTTTTATCAGGTTCTGCCTTGCACAAAATTTTTCATCCACCTTATTCAGTTGTTTTTTCTTCTTTTTTTGTTGCTGTTGGTTTTTCTTCAGCCACCCCTTCATCTTTTGCATCGGCTTTTTTACGCGCGCCTCCTCGGCGTGTTCTTTTTCCTGCTTCTTTGGCTTCGCCTTTTCCTTTGCCGTATATTTCGTTGAAATCAACCAGCTCAATCATCGCTGTTTCGGCATTATCACCGACACGAGCTCCCAATTTGATTATTCTTGTATAACCTCCGGGACGACCGGCAATTTTTTCTGCAACGGCTCCGAACAATTCAGTGATGGCGTGTTTATCCTGCAGATAGCTGAACACCACACGACGTTGATGCGTAGTGTTTTCTTTAGCTTTGGTAATTAAAGGTTCGACGTAAACCCGTAAAGCCTTTGCTTTGGCAAGCGTAGTAACGATTCTTTTGTGCTCGATAAGTTGCACCGCAAGATTACTCAGCAGCGCCCTGCGATGTGAGGCTGTCCTGCTTAAATTCTTAATTTTATCTCCATGACGCATATGACTTCAGTTTTAATTCGGCTGCACCGTGTCAGGAATTGCAGCCTACTTTTATGTAATGTGAGAATTTGATGATTCTGGGTTATGGTATTACCAAATTGGCTAATTATTATTCATCATCAATTTTGAGCTTACTCAAGTCCATACCGAAATGCAAGCCTCTTTCTCCAAGAACCTGCTCAATTTCAGCAAGAGATTTCTGTCCGAAATTTCTAAACTTCATCAAATCTTCCTGTTCGTAAGTCACAAGCTCGCTAAGACTATTAATTTTTGCAGCCTTCAGGCAATTGAATGCCCGAACGGAAAGATCTAAATCTTCCAAAGGGGTTTTCAGCATTTTGCGTAATTGCAATGTTTGTTCATCAACAAGGTCTTCTTTCTTTTCTTCTTTATTATCGAAAGTGATATTTTCATCGGTGATGATCATCAAATGCTGAATCAAAATACGCGACGCCTGTTTTACTGCTTCCTCGGGATGAATGGTACCGTCAGTAGAAACTTCCATGATCAGTTTTTCAAAATCCGTCCGTTGTTCAACGCGTGTATTTTCTATCGAATATTTTACATTCTTTATTGGTGTAAAAATCGAGTCAGTAGGAATGTATCCAAATATGCCATCTTTTGGTTTGTTATCTTCTGCAGGAACATACCCACGGCCTTTGCCAATGGTGATCTCAATGTCTAATTTTGCAGAGGCATCAAGGGTGCAGATCAGCAATTCAGGGTTCATTACCTCAAAGCTTGGAGTGGCCTCGCCTATTGTCCCCGCAGTAAATTCAGTTTTGTTTTTTAAATTCAAACTGATCTTCTCCTGACCAACTTCGTGGTCAACTTTTTTCTTAAAGCGAACTTGTTTGAGATTCAAAATAATTTCAACCACATCTTCGGTAACACCTTTTAATGTGGCAAATTCATGGTCAGCGCCTTCAATCTTCACTCCAACAATCGCATAGCCTTCCAAGGAGTTCAGTAAAACTCTGCGCAACGCATTACCAATGGTAACAGCATATCCCGGTTCAAGCGGGCGAAACTCAAATTGCGCTTCAAAATCAGTTGCTTTCTGCAAAATGATCTTGTCTGGTTTTTGAAAATTTAAAATTGACATATTGTTAATTACTATTTTTTTGCTCTCGAATTATACTAATTGACGAAACTGCAAGATGGTGATTTCCGGCTATTCGTTACTGTTAGTACTTGTATGATTTATTTTTATTTCCAGCATTTAAAATCCATCCACCATGCCTGCGTCAGACTCCCGTTCGGTAATATTTGCATTTATCCCACTCTCATTGGCAAATCGCCACTTACTATTTAGAATACAACTCTATGATAAGCTGCTCCTTGATATTCTCAGGGACACTTTCGCGTTCAGGGTATGCAACAAACGTTCCTTTGAGCTCAGTAGCATTCCAGTCGAGCCAATTGATTTTATTACCTTTTACACCCATCTGACTGGTGATTCCTGTATTTGATTTTGTCGATTCTTTCAAACCGATAACATCTCCCGGTTTTAATTGATAGGAGGGAACGTTTACCACAACATCATTTACCGTAATATGCTTGTGCGCAACCAACTGGCGCGCACCCGGACGTGAAATAGAAATCCCCAAACGATACACTGTATTATCCAAACGAGCCTCTAATAATTTAATGAGGTTTTCACCGGTAACACCTTTTCTTCGTACAGCTTCCACAAAAGTCTTATGAAACTGACGCTCCAGCAACCCGTAAGTATATTTTGCTTTTTGTTTTTCTTTCAGCTGCAACGCGTATTCACCCAAACTTTTTCTTTTGCGTGTTGCACCATGCTGACCGGGGGGATTGCTGTTTTTGGTTAAATACTTTCCGTTGCCTAATATCGGCTCTCCAAAAATGCGTGAGATTTTGGTTTTCGCGCCTCTGTAACGTGCCATAACTTATTTATGTTTTGATTTTTTATTGACGGAACATCATCGGTAAAAATCTAAAATTAATGATGCACCCTTTATACTTTAAAGTATGAAGCCAGAAGCATGAAGTTTTAAGATTGTTTCTTCCTACTGCTGTCTACAAACTTCGATTAAACTCTTCTTTTCTTGGGAGGTCGGCAACCGTTATGTGGTAACGGAGTCACATCCTTTATCATCACTACTTCAATACCCGAATTGGCAAGTGAGCGAATCGCCCCTTCCCTGCCTGAACCTGGGCCTTTCACATATACATCTACTCTTTTCAAACCTGCGTCGAAAGCGGTTTTGGCAGCATCGGCTGCAGCCATTTGCGCAGCATAAGGAGTATTTTTTTTAGACCCTTTAAAACCCATCTTACCCGCAGTGCTCCAGGAAATTAATTGGCCTTGCTTATTGGTTATGCTAATGATAATGTTGTTAAAGCTCGCCGTGATATGAGCATCGCCGTAAGCGTCAACTTTCACTATTCTTTTTTTTGCCGCAACCTTAGCGCTTGGCGCCTGTGCTTTTGCCATAAACTATTTTATATTTCTGATTTGATGATTTTTTTATTTTTTAGCCGCTACTTTTTTCTTACCCGCAACCGTTTTACGTTTCCCTTTGCGGGTGCGACTGTTGGTTCGTGTGCGCTGACCACGAACCGGCAATCCTTTACGATGACGCAAACCGCGGTAGCATGCAATGTCAAGCAATCGTTTGATGTTCGTTTGCACTTCGGAGCGCAAAGCTCCTTCAACTTTTAATTCGTTTGTTATGATATTGCGGATGGCATTCAGTTCCTCATCATTCCACTCATTCACCTTTTTGTCAAAACTGATACCCGCCTTATTCAATATAAATTGAGCAGTGGAGCGACCAATACCGAAAATGTAGGTAAGTCCTATTTCCCCTCTTTTATTTTTTGGCAAATCAACACCGGCAATACGAGCCATAAATTATTTACTATTTTAAATGTTAGATGTACGATTTGTTTTAATTCGTATATGGATTATCATAGATCAATCGATTATCCCTGTCTTTGTTTGAAACGGGGATTTTTTTTGTTGATAACATAAAGTTTTCCCTTACGTCTCACAATCTTGCAATCCGCGCTTCTCTTTTTTATTGATGCTCTTACTTTCATGTTGTTTGGCTTTTGGCTTTAGCTTATTTATACCTGAAAATTATTCTACCCCTCGTTAAATCGTAAGGACTCATCTCCACCCCCACTTTATCACCCGGCAAAATGCGGATGTAATTCATTCTCATCTTCCCCGAAATGGTCGCCAGTATCTCGTGCCCGTTTTCTAACTTCACTTTAAACATAGCATTTGATAAGGCTTCTACAATAGTTCCATCTTGTTTAATGAGTGCTTGTTTCGCCATACAATTTTTGGGAGCGCAAAGATATGAATAACCAGCCAAATATGAAAATCTGTTAAAAAATAGTTTTACCTGATCAGATTTTCACACACTTCACTGAGACACAGGGTTTAAAGGAAGAATCGATCCTGGAGATAAAAACAACAAATTTACTCTTTATCCAGATGAACCTTGGTCATGGCCAAATAATGGTTTTGCAGGTCATGGATACTAATTGGATGATGCATGTGCCGCCTATCCTCTCTATACCACATTTCAAATGCCGAAAAATCATCTTTCTTAGCCAGCAGTATCCTGAAAGCGTCTTTTTTGTATTTGACCGTTCCATCGGCATTTTCCACTCTTTCAAATCCAAACCTATGCAATTGGTCGTCGCTCAGGGGAATGGCAAAAATCTGGTCTGGCGTGTACCAGAAATCCTGGACATCAGTTTGCACGCAG
>DATGFZ010000184.1:0-1573 GCA_035308805.1 Puia sp.
AAGCTTGTAAAACACTTATTCCTTGTCCCATTTACCTCCGTAAGGAATTATATAAAATGATCAATGCAGAAATCAAATCAGCAAAAAATAAGAAATACGCTTCCATCACACTAAAAGTGAATTCACTTTCCGACGAAGAACTCATATATAAATTATATGAAGCTGCGAGGGCGGGTGTGGAAATCAGGCTTATAGTAAGAGGCATATTTTGTATGATGCCAGAAAACAAAAAATTTAAAATCGCCGTAAAAGCCATTAGTATACTGGACGAATATTTGGAACATGCCCGCGTTTTAATTTTTCACAACCAGGGCAAAGAAAAAGTTTATATATCTTCGGCTGATTGGATGGTCAGGAACATGGATCACCGAATTGAAGCTACCTGTCCTGTACTGGATCCAAGAATTCGGAAAGAGCTCAATGAGATATTACAAATACAATTCTCAGATAATGTAAAAGCGAGGTGGCTGGACAATAACCTACAGAATCATTATAAAAAGGACCAATCGAAAAAAGTACGTTCCCAAATTGAAATTTATCAATATCTGAATCAGAAAATTGTTAAACCGGTTATTCAACAGGAATTTTCTACGGTAACACCGGCTGATCAGATCACGCTAATCTAAATATCCAACACTTATGATTTTGGCAGCGATTGATATTGGTAGTAATGCAGCCAGATTGCTGATAACGGAAGTAATCGATTCAGAAAAAAAACCCTTTTTCGAAAAGCTAAATTTGGTTCGCGTCCCTTTACGACTGGGTTTCGATGTATTTGAAAAAAAAGTGATCTCCGAAACAAAAACTTCAATGTTGCTGAACACTATCCGTTCTTTCAAATACCTGATGGATGCCTATGGTGTTACAAATTTTAAATCTGCTGCAACATCTGCCATGCGGGATGCTCAAAACGGATCACATATCATTCAAACAGTTGAGAGTGCGACTGGAATAAAAATTGAAATCATCAGCGGCGATGAGGAAGCTGCTTTTATATATGAGAATCATATTGCAGAAAACCTGAATAGTGATAATTCCTACCTATATATTGATGTGGGTGGAGGAAGTACTGAACTTACTTGTTTTGCCGACAACAGGCTATTATTCAAAAAGTCATTTAATATAGGAACGATCCGTCTGATCAAAAATCAGGTTACAGAAGCGCATTGGGATCAGATGAAAGATTTTCTGAAAAAGGAAATACGAAGCATGACGAAACATCTTACCGCGATTGGATCTGGTGGAAATATCAATAAAGTATTTTCACTTTCCAAAAGAAAGGATGGTAAACCGCTGCCATTTGAACTCCTGAAAGACTACTATAAAGAACTCAACAGTTTTTCTGTACCTGACCGAATGCGTCTTTACAATTTAAAAGAAGATCGTGCAGATGTAATTGTTCCGGCACTTTTGATCTACATTAATGTTATGAGATGGATTGATGCAGAAGAAATATTCGTTCCGAAAATCGGGCTGGCAGATGGAATGATACAAGCACTTTACCGCGAGTTGCAGGCAACTATGATACCGGTGAAATGAAACGGGTCAAATGGAACATTAGATCAAATCGCAT
>DATGFZ010000185.1:0-4415 GCA_035308805.1 Puia sp.
CACCCCTCGTGGGGGAAGGCTCCGGATGTGCTATAAGTCAGGTCAAACCCACCATTTTATTTTTTTCCGTATCCCAGACCTTTAATTTCAGGCATGCGATGATCTCTTTGGGATCTAACGAAGTGATTTTTCCTCCCTGCAATTCAGGCAGATCTTTCATTATTTCCGGGAGCCGGTAAAAGGGAATCCGCGAATTTAAATGATGAATATGATGATAGCCGATATTTGCCGTAAACCATGCCATCACCCGATTCATCTTCATATAGCTCGATGATTCCATTGCCGCCGTCTCATAATGCCAGTTGGTTCTTTCACAAAAAGAAACGGTAGGAAAATTATGTTGCGCATAAAATAAATAAGAACCCAGTCCGCAGGCAATGAAAAAAGGAACATAAATAAAAAGCAACCAATCGATCCAGCCAAAATGATAAATGACCAATACCGAACCGGCGACATGAACGATCAACGCCAGCAGCGAATCATAATGTTTTTTTGGATTGCTTATAAAAGAACGAACACACATCCCGATGGCAAAAATGGTGATGTAGCCGAACAATATATTTAACGGATGCCTGATGGCCAGGTAAACCAACCGGTTGGTTTTTGACATGGCAATAAACTTATTTTTTGTAACGATCGGGAAAGAACCAATATCAGCGGTGAAAAGTTTAGAGTTGTGATTGTGATGATAATCGTGCGAGCGTTTCCAGATGCTTTCCGGCGCAAGAATATAAATACCGAAGACCGCCATCAATATTTTCGCTGCAAACGAATTCTGCAAAATGCTGTGATGTTCATAATCATGATAAATAACAAAAAAGCGTACGATCAGCAAACCGGAAATAATGCTGCAGGGAATTTTAATGTATAAATTGTGCGACAGTAAGGTAGCTGCCAAAAAAAGAAGCAACAGGGCAAAAGTACTCAGTGCATAAGCCCAGCTTTTACGGCGGTTTTCCTGCGCGTAAGGTTTCGTCGCCAGAATAAGATTTTTACCACATAGCATGCAAAAGTAACATTTGGTTTATAATTAGGGTTTATCCGTCATTGTTAAGGTTTAGTTTCTTGTCTTTTATATTTCCATCTGCGGTGTGACCAAAGCCATGTTTCAGGTTGTTCCAGGATATCTTTTTCCAATCTCCGTGTATGTATTTCAGAGATTTCACCTTCCGTGGTTTTATCCGGTTCTTCAACTATTGTTTCGGCAAAGATATTATAATATCCCCTTTTTATCTTTTTTACACTAACATAAACTATCGGGTAATTGAGTTTACGGGCAATTTTTTCCGTTCCCCAAAAGATCGGCGTATCCTGATTTAGAAAGGTTGTCCAGTAAGCATTTGAGGCCGAAGGAGTCTGATCGGCGATAAAAGCCGTAGCATTCAAAGTCTTTCTGTTACTTATCATTGAACGCAATGTATCGTTCATCTCAAATAATTTTGTACCAAAACGGGTACGCATTTTATACATCAGTCCATCAAAATATTTATTGCTCAAAGCATGGTAGATAACAAACAGCTGTTGTTTGCATTCCATGCTAAATGTATTTCCGCTCCACTCCCAGTTGCCAAAATGTCCCATCACGATGATTACATTTTTTCCCTCATCTGCATGCTTTGCAAAAGTTTGCCTGGCTGATTCAGTCATGAAACAATGCTTTAACATGTCTTTTTTCGAGATGCTGAGCGTTTTGAAAGTTTCCAGGAAAAGATCGCACAAATATTTAAAGAATTGTTTGCCGAGTGCTTTTATTTCTTGTTCATTTTTTTCAGGGAAGGCGTTGCGGAGATTTAAAATCACGATTTCTTTCCGATAGCCGACAACATAAAAAAACAGCACATAGAGCACATCAGAAAAAAGATACAACAGCCAAAAAGGCGAGACGGATAATAAATAGATAAAAGGATAGACCAAATAATAGCCGGCGCCAGATATTATTCTTGAAAGCACGTTCAAATTTTTCGCGAAGTAAGGAATAAAGTTTTGAAAAACCGTTTTATTACCTGTTCATTTTAGGTTAAAACCCGGTGCGGATTTTCCCGGATTATGCGTTTTGGTGCTCACTGTTCATGATAAATCTCCTTTTGTGTAAGAATTCACTGAATTGCAGCAGATTGATTAATTTAGTCCTTAGAATAGCATTGAATGAAAATCATTGACACTTTTTTGCTTGCTTTCAGAACAGTACGCGGGAACAAATTACGTACAGGCATAACCGTGGCCATCATTGCATTTGGGATCATGGCGCTTGTTGGAATCAATACCGCTATTGAAGCAATGAAACAAAAATTCACGGAAAGTTTTTCTTCGATGGGAGCCAACGGTTTTACCATTCACTACAGGCAATACAACGTAAACTTTGGCGGGAATAACGATGTTAAGAAGGAAAAAAAGGGAGCAAGAAAAGAAAAAAAATCCAATGAGGCCAAACCAATAACGAAAATGGAGGCCGAACAATTCAAAACCAGGTTTGATTATCCGGCAAAAATATGCCTGACCATTCAGGGTGTTCGTGATGCCGTAGTTTCACTGGCAGATAAAAAGACCAACCCCACCGTTCGCGTTAACGGAGGAGACGAAAATTTTTCAGACCTTAACGGATATTCACTCGAGGCGGGCAGAGAATTGAACAATCTTGATGTCCAGTCCGGGCGCAATGTTTGCGTCATCGGCAGCGATATCGTCAAAAAATTTTTCGGAACCAATCCTGAAACGGCGATCGAAAAAATAATCAAGATCAATAATATTCCATATCGCGTGGTAGGCACCCTCGCATCAAAAGGATCGACGTTGGGTTTTAGCTGGGATAATATGATCCTCACTTCTTACAATAATGTACGCCGTTTTTTTAATTCCAATCAAAATGCGTCATTTTCCATTTTGGTAAAGGTGCCGGATATTAAGAATGTCGATGCCGCAATAAATGAATCTGAAGGTGTTTTCAGACCGATACGCAAACTGGCTATTTCAGAAGAGAATAATTTTGCCGTTGACAAAAGTGATTTTTTTGTAGACCTGCTTTTGTCACAACTGAAATTGATTACCGGCGCTGCCATTGGAATAGGTGCAATCACGCTATTGGGAGCAGCCATTGGTTTAATGAACATCATGCTGGTTTCTGTAACAGAACGTACTAAGGAAATCGGGCTGATCAAGGCGATTGGCGGCAAGCAAAAAAGCGTGAGGCGTCAGTTTTTATATGAAGCCATCAGCATCAGTTTAATGGGGGCTGTGTGCGGGATCATATTAGGTGTGGCGTTGGGGAATGTATTTTCCATCATATTAAATACCGGATTTGTACTTCCCATTGACTGGCTGGCCTACGGCATTGGTATATGTTTTATAACAGGTTTGTTGGCAGGCTTATATCCCGCGTTCAAAGCCGGAAGTCTCAATCCCATTGAGGCGCTGCGATACGAGTAAGAGCCTTCCATCGTTGTTTATTCCAATCTGCCGGGGTTTTTTATTTTGTTCATATGGAAGCAGCAAGTTGTAACGATGTCTGATAAAGCAACGCAGAAGCTTTTTCGATGGCCTGGTTCTGATTGTCTGCCAAATCCATCAATTGAAAAATACGGCTCACCTCAAGTGTTGCCGTATCCGCCTCACCAATTTCAGAAATCCCACAAACGATATAAATTTTCTTATTAAACTTTTTTGACAGGCTGCACACTTGGGAGACTAATTTTCCAGTTACCGTCTGCTTGTCCAATTTTCCTTCGCCGGTAATGACGAGATCGGCTGCGCGAATATATTTTTCAGCTTCGCTGTATTTCAATACGAGGTCTGCCCCGCTGATGATTTCAGCATTCAGGAAGGCAATGCAACCGGCCGCCAATCCGCCGGCAGCTCCTGCACCTTTAATTTCAGCAAGGTCAATTCCCGTATCTTTTTTTACGACTTCCATGTAATTTAACATCCCCTCTTCCAGGTTGTTGATTGTTGCTGCTGTTGCGCCTTTCTGCCCCGCGAACATTTTAGCAGCTCCCTGTTCACCACATAAAAAATTATTCACATCACAGGCAACAACATAACGTATATCCTTAGGTAATTTTAAGTTTGTCCCATCAATATGTCTAAGTCTAATTAAATTTTCTCCTATTGGTGACAATTTTTTTCCATTTTCATCCATAAATTGATAGCCCAGGGCAGCCGCCATACCCATACCGCCATCGTTTGTTGCGCTGCCGCCAATCCCGATAATAATTTCTTTTACCTGTTTATTTATTGCTGCCCGGACCAGTTGTCCGGTTCCGAATGTTGTTGTTAGCGAACAATTATACTGAGAGGGCTTTAATAATTGTATTCCTGAAGCCTTTGCCATTTCAATAAAGGCGGTATGTTGATTTTCACTAATCAGCCAGGAAGAATCAATTTCATTGAATAATGGGTCATGGACTCTTGTATGCTGGGTT
>DATGFZ010000186.1:0-5127 GCA_035308805.1 Puia sp.
TGTCGGTCACCCCCCGGTCATCGCTGATCATTACCGCTGCGCCGGATACAGGGGGAAAATTATTGTCTGCATAAAATCCCACGGACTGGTTGATGGTCACGGTATACGGGCCCGGCGCATCGGTCACCTCTCCCTGGATGACGATCTGCGGCGGGATGGTATTCAGGTTGAGGGTTACCACTTTCTGGCATGAGTAAAAAATAAAGACCAGGCCGATGACCGGGAAGTAATATTTTGTACTGTTTTTCATCATTGACTTTTCAGAGCGTGTGAATGATTCGGATTTCATGTGGGTTAGAATTTAAAGTTGTAGGTGACAGAGGGGACCCAGCGGAACAGCGCCCATTGAACGGCCTGGGTTTTTGAGCGATCTCCCGGGTCCTGCTGAAAGCTGATGCTATAGGGGTTTTCCCTCCCGTAGAGATTATAGACCGAGAAATTCCAGTTGCTGTCGAATTTTTTTGTCTTTTTCCCCTGGAGGGTAAAGCCTGCATCCAGGCGGTTGTAGGCGGGCATCCGGTATCCGTTCCTTTCGGTATACAGAAAAGCAACCTGCCCGTTCACTTCGTATTTGCCGCTGGGCCAGGTTACGGCATTGCCTGTATAATAAACAAAGTCCGCGGAGAACGTCCACTTTTTAGAGAGTTTATAAATACCTACTACCGAAATATTGTGGGTCCTGTCCTGGTTTGCCGGATACCAGCTGTTGTTGTTCACACCGTCAAACAGTCTTTCTGTACGCGAGAGGGTGTAGCTGATCCATCCGTTGAATCGTCCATATTTTTTTTTAAAGAACAGTTCCAGTCCATAGGCTCTTCCCCTGCCGAATATCAATTGGGATTCGACATATTCATTGGCAATCAGCTGCGCACCATTCTTGTAGTCGATCTGGTTTTGCATTTTCCGGTAGTACAGTTCTGATGAAAACTCATATTGGTTATCGTGCAGGTTGCGGTAATAGCCAACCGATACCTGGTCTGCTATTTCCGGTTTTACGTTGTTGCTGCTGGGGATCCAGACATCCGTGGGGTTGGATGACGTGGAGTTGGAGAGCAGGTGCAGGTTTTGGGTGGTCCGGGTATAGGCGAACTTGACAGAGCTGGATCCGTTCAGTTTATAACTGATGGAAAAACGCGGCTCCAGGTTAAAGTAATTCTTCACCAGCTTCCCCGACCCGTATCTTGCGGTATCGATGGCGTTCCCGCTGGAATCATAGGTGTAAAAACTCCCTGGTCCAAGGACGCTGAAAAGCCCTGCACGCAGACCGTAGTCCAGGTTTATCTTATCGGAGATGGAAAGCTCATGGGAAATATAGGCCGCGCTTTCCAGCGCATGTTTATCCTGCACCGTAATCGCATTGAAGCTGGAACTGCCCGTGGCTGATATCACGCCGGGTGATGTGGTATGGCTGATGATATCCACCCCGAAATTGATCTTTCCCGCGTCTCCGGCGTAATAGGTCAGGTCTTCTTTGACATGGTAGTCGCTGATAAAGGAGGTGATGCCGATATTGTTATTCGTGGTATTGATCCTGATGTCATAACTGTATTTGCTGTAGATGAGCGAGGTATTGGAAAATAACTTGCTGCTCAGGATATGGTTCCACCGCAAAGTAGCCGTGGTGTTGCCATAATCCATGCCAAAGGTATTGCCCAGACCGAGGTTGTCCTTTCCAAAATATCCGGACAGGTAGATATGGTCCTTGTCACCGAGTGTGTAATTGGCCTTGGCATTGATGTCGTAAAAATAAAGACTGCTCTTATTGGTATTGGTATCCTTGGATAGTTTCAGAAACAGGTCTGCATATGTTCTGCGGGCACTGACGATAAAAGATCCCTTATCATCATCTCCGACAGGTCCTTCCACATTCAGCCTGGAGGAGATCAGGCCGATCCCTCCGCTTGCCTGGTAATCTTTGGTATTGCCGTCATTCATTTTCACATCCAGCACTGAGGCCAGCCTTCCGCCGAATTCGGCAGGGATTGCACCCTTATACAAGGTCACATCCTTAATGGCATCGGAATTGAAGGTTGAAAAAAAGCCGAGCAGATGGGAAGGGTTATAGACGGTCGCCTCATCCAGCAGGATAAGATTCTGGTCAATGCTGCCTCCCCGGACATAAAATCCGCTGCTGCCATCGCCTGCCGATTGCACGCCGGGCAATAGCTGAATGGTTTTTAAAATATCTTTTTCACCAAAAAGGACGGGAAGGTCCTTTATTTCATTTACGGATAGTTTTTGCACACCCATCAGCGGTCTGGTGACATTGTTATTCTTTAAGGCTGTTATCGTCACCTCCTGCAGTTGTTCACTTCCGCTAATTAATTCCACCGGAACCACTGTGTCCCTTTGCAGCGGGATGATCAGCGTATCACCGGCATACCCGGCAAAACTCACCACCATGGTGTAATTTCCGGGGACTGCACTGATGGAATAGAACCCGTACGCATTTGTCAGCATGGCTGAACGGGGCTGCTGCACGAGCGCGATACTAGCCCCGATCAGCACCTCTCCGGATGACCTGTCACGGACCGTCCCGCTTATCGTGTGACGGTTTTGGGAAAAAAGCGCAAATGGGAAAAGCAGCAGGATGGAAAATAAAAAAAACCTCACTGGTTGCATGGATGTCAATTTCAGCGCAAAGGTTAAGGAAGAGTTTAGTTAAAAATTAGTTATAGAGTAATAATGTGATTAAAATTATCGCTTGGTCGAAAGACAGATGGAGGATAGTTAATCATTTTGAAAGTATCCTTCAAGAACAACACTTACGCTGCCTGGCAGGAGCGGCAAGATAAAAATGTTTAAATGGGCGAAAGGTTACCTGAAGGCGGTATTTGCTGCAGATGATGTCCATAACGAATACAGGCTTGTCATGTCCCGGATCGGATATAATCGTATATTTTCCTATCTGATCGTATAAAATAAAGCTGCCTGATGGAAAAGTTCAGCATAATATCCGGTTCTTGCGACGGGCATTTTACCGTTATTGGTTTGAGCGAAAAACTTTAAACATGCTGTGATGGACTTCGCTTATCCCGCAGCTAATTTTTAGATTTCTTCAGCACGGATGGCTCGAGCCAGATCTGCAAAACGCCAGGGATTGCCCTGATCATCATTCAGGTGTCCATGAGTTTTTCCACCTGATCACCGGTTTACCACCGATCACTTTTAGCGGAAGCCAGATATACCCTGAATGTTCAAGATCTGTTTTATTCCATTTGTCAGCCATAAAAATAAAATCATTGTTTTTCCCCGCGACGGGGATGACAAATGCGCTCTGTGCATGATAGGTGCTGTCTGCGTCCGGACCGGTGCATGGGTTGTCGTGCATGGTCCATGCTCCCATCACGCTGTCGGCACTTGCATAAAGCGCTTTATTCGGGTCCCAGCCCGTGCACAGGGAAGTGATGAGATAATAGGTATGTTGACATTTAAACATCGCCGGCGCCTCGCGGTTGTCGCCAATTAAAATTCGGTTATACGCAGCCGTGGGGGAGGAATAGTCGGCTGACAACAGGCAAACCTGCATCGTTTTATTATCCTCCGAAGAATAGATCAAATATGCTTTGCCGTCATCGTCTTTAAAAAGAGTCATGTCCCTGGACATCTGCCCGTTTGGGCTGACACTTTTTAAATAATGATAAGGACCCGCAGGTTTATCGCTTACCGCAACGCCGGCCCGCGCATAGCTGTAATCATATTTGTCGATATGCATCCACATCACAAAGCGGTGCGTGCGTGCATTATAAATCACCTTAGGACGCTCTATTACCCTGCTCGTGTGCAGATCACTGGTGGAATCCGTTTTATTTGGGGCAAGCGCAACCCCTTCATATTTCCAGTTCACCAGGTCTTTTGACGAATAGCAGGAAACGCCGCCGGCATTTACCCGGTAATCTTCCCAGGAACTAATGTCAGGCGCTCGATTTGTTTTGCCTTTTTTAATTTCACCAAACCAGTAATAGGTTTTATGGAAATAAAGAATTCCGCCGCCGTGCGCGTTGATGGGGATTCCGCTTTGGTCTTTCCATATCTTCCCGGGAAAAATCGCTTCATTTTTTTGCTGGGCGAAAGCGGACAGCAAAGAGGTCATCAATAAAAAAGAAAAGTATTTTTTCACTGGATGGAAATAATTACGATAAAAATAGAATTTTATTTCTGACTTGTTTTTAAAAAGACATGCAGCAATCACTAAATTGCACCTCACTTCAAAACAAAAAACCATGCGACGGATAGCTTTGCTCACTGCCATTTTGTTTTCTTTATCTGCAACTGCCCAGCATTATTATCTTTTTGTGGGCACTTACACCAGCGGGAAAAGCAAGGGTATTTATGTATATGATTTCAACGCAGCCAGTGCGGATGTTCAACCAGTCAGTGTTGCCGAAGCAAAAAACCCTTCCTACCTCGCCATTGCCTCCGGCGGAAATTACCTGTATTCCGTCAATGAAAACAGCGGGCAGGAAGGTGGGGTGAGCGCCTTTTCCTTTGATCAGAAAAGCGGGCAGCTGCAACTCATCAACGAGCAAAAAAGCGGGGGAGAAGATCCATGTTTTATATCGGTGAACCGCGCACGCACCTGGGCGATCGTTGCCAATTATAGCGGTGGTAACCTGTCTGCGCTTCCGATAAAACCCGATGGGTCCGTGGGTCCCGTGACAGAATTGATCCAGCATACGGGGGCAGGCGTAAACAAGCAACGCCAGGAGAAAGCGCATGTCCATTCCACCTTCCTGACTCCTGATGAACACTATGTTTTTACGGCTGACCTGGGAACCGACAAATTAACGGTCTATCATTTCAACCCCAATGTCTCCAGGCCCCTTGCTGCCCCAAGAGATTCTGTGGTGAATGTGCTGCCCGGCAGCGGTCCGAGACATTTTGCCTTCCATCCGACAAAAAATTTTGTTTATGTCATTGAAGAATTAACCGGCACCGTGGACGCTTTCCGGTATACGGGCGGCAGGCTGACCAGCCTGCAACGGATCAGCGCCGTTCCCAAGGATTTTACAGGCGAGGACGGCAGCGCGGACATTCATGTGTCTCCCGACGGGAAATTTTTATATGCCACCAACCGGGGAGATGCAAACAGCCTTGTAATATATAAAATTGACGCAGCGACGGGCA
>DATGFZ010000187.1:0-25868 GCA_035308805.1 Puia sp.
TTTCAGGGCAATTTCCTCGCACCTTCTTTTGCCTTCCAGGAGCGCATGATACAATTCGTTAAGATTGGCAACAACAACAGAAACCGGGTTGTGCTTTACTAAGGTTTTCATGAAAGAATTTTTGTGGTGAATAAATTACCCCAGGGCCGTATGATTATACACAACACTTGTACCAACTTTATTTATAATAGTTTACAAGCAGTTAAAATTCAGGAAGCTGTCATTCTCATGCTTTTAGATGAAAATAATCAACACCATGGTGAACAGGCAAAGGCTTTGTTCGCTAAGGATACTGTTCATTTACAAGGGCGTTAACAACCGGTTTGCATTGAAAAATAATACGGAAATATAATTTAATGCCTGTTTGTTCGTTTTAAAAATGAGCAGGTGATTTATTTAATGATGGCTGATTAACAAATTATTGAGTATAATTGTATCACCTAAATCAACCCAAACATTTAAACCCAAACCATTGTTTACCAAAATTTTTCTACTTTATATTGATCCCGGAAGTGGCAGTTATCTTGTACAAATGATCATAGCAGGAGTGCTGGCGGGGTTATTTTACTTTAAAAATTTATGGTGGAAAGTAAAATCTTTCTTTACGAAAGCAAAGAAAGATGATTTATCCGAAAGTGACCATACGGAATAATCTTTTCGTATTAAAACCAACGCGCACTTTCCCTGTAGTTTGTTTGTCAAAACAAACTTTAGAACAATTTTTATAATAAAAGATTAAACAGATAAATACCGGATCCATTAACTGAGACGAGCCCATTCCACAAAAATATTTTTGAACGTGTGATAATTTTTAGAACTTATGTCTCCTCTAAAAAAAAATGTGCTGACTGCTATTCTATTGCTGCCTATTTTCTTTCTTCTTCATAATTACAATGAGTTATTTGGATTCATCAGAACATCCCAGGTTATCAATTTCGGCCTGATCATTTATGGATCGTTGGCCATTTGCCTGTTCACGCTTCTTCTCACCAAAAAATGGAGCGCAAGGTCCTCGGTGATTTTATTAAGCCTGGTTTTTTTTATTTTACTTTTTGGCCCAATTAATAATTATATCAGGCTGATCGGACATATCAGCATATTGAGAAGCTATTATATTGTATTCAGCATCTGTTTTCTCGCCCTGATCATTATCGTCAGAAAGATCGTGAAGGCAAAAAACATTTCTGTAAAAACAATTCAGTTTCTAAACATCGCAACGATCTTTATAACCGCCACTGAACTATTTATGTTTTTCAATAATCAGGCTATT
The DNA here is from genome assembly GCA_035308805.1 of Puia sp. Taxonomy (GTDB): domain Bacteria; phylum Bacteroidota; class Bacteroidia; order Chitinophagales; family Chitinophagaceae; genus Puia. The sequence goes on from DATGFZ010000187.1 coordinate 1,271, forward strand.
TACAATAAAACAAAAAATCTCATTTATCCTTATAAACCGCTATCTGATAAATATGTCTCGCCGGATATTTCAGACAGCGCCAAACCGGACATTTATTTTTTTGTGTTTGATGCATATACGAACAATAAAATGCTTAAGGAAATTTGGAATTACGACAACAGCCCGCTTACGGACTGGCTTTCAGAGAATGGTTTTCATTTACCTTCCAATACAAGATCAAATTATAATTTCACTGCTTTTTCTGTGAGTTCAACTTTCAACATGAATTACATTGATCCGAGAAAAGGATCAAATGCGAGCATTCCGAAAAATATTCTTGAAGCCAATGAATCAATGAGCAATAATGAAACGCTTGATATTTTAAAAAAGGAAAATTACGCCATTAATTTCCTGGCTCCTTTTAAGAATTCTATAGAAGAAAACAACCTGGGTCACTTTTTCGAATATTTAAGCGACAGGCAGATCGCGAGGCAAACGTTAATTGGCAGTGTACGAGACAGTAAAGTTTGGCATTATGTCTTAAATAAATGGTCAAATACCAATGACAGCCTAACCTATAAAGAGCCATTATTGAAAAAACTCAGCTTAATCCGCAATACGGTTGCCGAAATAAAAGGTACTGTTGACAGCACAGCAAACAGAAAACCCCATTTTGTTTATGGGCATATTATGGTGCCACATGAACCGCCGTTATTTGATGTGTCGGGAAATTTTCTTTCTTATGACCAAACACTGCATGCGCTTCCCTTTAATACCTACACCGCACAAATCCGGTATGCAAATACGCTGATAAAAGAAATCGTTTCTTACATAAAAGCTCATAATAAGCCCAATACCATCATCATCATCGAAGGCGACCATGGATATGGATTTTTCCCGCAGGATTCCATACCGAGATTTGCATTCTCAAATTTTAATGCCATTTATTTTCCAGATAAGAATTATTCCCGTTTATATGACACGATGAGCCCGATCAACACTTTCAGGATTGTTTTCGATCAATTTTTTAAGCAGGATTTCCCCTTGTTGAAAGACTCCAGCACCATCGTGAGTGAGTGATTGCTTATTTATTTCTTTTTAGTGAGTCGTAATAATAAACTCTATCATTTTCGCTAAGGGTCTTTTGTTTACTGTCTTTGAAATATTCCTGGTCAATGCATTTTGAGGAATCTTTCAAGGAAAAACGGATATTACTCACGTCCGCAATGGTGTGAATGACATCCTCAACCCCGATCTTGTTGTTTTTGTGTTTTATCAGCCAATCTATTTTGGACGGGAAAATATGTTTCAGCGAATCGCTGTACCAAATAAAAAAAGGAATGTGCATGGTATAAATTGTCGGGACCACTTCTTCGTGCAGGGAATAATGATTGGCGTCATCAAATAAATTTTCTCCGTGATCAGAAATATAATATACAACAGAAATTGCCGGCATATTCTTTATGATGCTGATGGCACTGTCAATCACCGCATCAGAAAATAAGATACTGTTGTCATAACTGTTAACCAAAACATTCTTCTTCGAAAAATCAGATGGCCGCGCAAAAACTGTTTTTAAAGACGGTTGAAAGACATCAAAATCATTCGTATAACGCTCACCGTAATCAAAATGACTTCCCCAGGTGTGCACGATGATAAATTTTTTGTCGCCGGGCTCTTCCAGGACTTTATTCATCACGGTGATCAATTTCATGTCCGTATTTTGCATTTGGACATTTGCAGCTGGCTTTTGTCGTTCGAGGTAAATATGATCGGCTTCCAATTCATGTATTCTGATGTGCGCTTCATCCTCCTGGTCAGTGATCCAATAAGTATCAAATCCTGCTTCCTTGAAAATACTGACAATGCTTTTTTCTTTGAAATGCTGATCAAAATTGTCCGTTGTCGCGCATGTAATGATTTGCGGCACGGCAAATTCGGTAAAAGTCGCCCCCGCGACCGTATTCGAAAAGGAAATAAAATTTTCACGCTTGCTTATCCGCGGAGAGGTGATCCTGGCGTATCCGTTAATTGACCAGTGATCAGCACGTGAAGATTCTCCGATGATCAACAAGCAAATTTGTTTTTGGGACGGGGAAGCAAAAGAATCCTGCGCAGCGCTAAACCGGAAATCATTTCTTTCCTTTTCCGACGTTTTGATCATGTGATACTGATTGTATACCAGCGCGCTGCAATATCCGACCGAAAATGGAAAAGTTGCATACAGGTTAGCCTTTACCCGAATGATATAGCCTCGATGAAGGGTTTCGGGGTTTTTATCGAACCAGGGAAGTATCGCAAAAAGCAGAAGGCTCCAGACGCTTATCCTGAAGCTTAATTCCGGAGATATTTTAATGGGAACTTTTTTAAGTAGAAAAAAATATAAACCGGTGGTTAAGGCCACAATCAATATAAAAAGAAATAAATAACGGCGGATCAATTCGGAAGCTTCCCGGGTTGTGGTGTTGGTAATCGAAAGAACAAGTGTTGAGTTTATGGGAAGGTTGAAAAAAATAATGGCTGTAATGGAAAATGGTATCAATAAGAAAATAGGCAGCAATAACCACGCATAGAGCCTCAAATGATTCCGGAAGACATACAGTGGGATAAGAAAGGCGCTAAAACAGGTCAGCATCCTGAAAATGGCATCGGTATGTGGTGCATTGATGATAAAATAGACTAGATCTGAAGCCGAAATAAGGAAAACAATCAGCAAAAAAGACAGTAAAGTCCTTTTATGGTGTTTAAGTCTAGCAATCATAGTCAACAAAAATAATAATACAAAAAGAAAAACGTTAAGTACAATACCTATACCAAAGCCAAAATTCGTCTTTTTTTGCGGCCAGAGGCATAAGATAGCATTCCGTAACCATTTAAATCCGTTTTTAGCAATGAGAACTTTCTTACTTTACATTGACCCAGGCAGCGGAAGTTACCTTGTTCAAATGATTATTGCCGGCGTTTTGGCCGGGTTATTTTATTTTAAAAATTTGTGGTGGAAAGTAAAGGCTTTCTTTAGCAAAACCAAAAAAAGTGATTCACAAGATAATGACAATTTAGATGCCTGATTTTCTTCAACACCCAGCCTCATTTAAAGATCCATCGGGTTTTGTTTTTCGTGCGAACGATAAATATTACAGACAGGTCAACCTGTCTTATAAGGAGGATTACGACCTGCTGCAGGCTTCCGGCTTGTATAAAAGTCTTACTGACAAAAAAATACTTCTGGCCCACGATGAGGTCGATGAAAATTTTACCGGTTCAAATGAATGGTATAAAACGTTGCTGCCGGAGCAATTGCCTTTCATAAGTTATCCGTACGAATGGAGTTTTGATGAGCTTAAGGATGCAGCACTGCTTACTTTAAGAACAATGAAAATTGCGGTAAAACAGGGAATGGTATTAAAAGATGCCACGTCATTTAATATCCAGTTTTACCAAGGTAAGCCGGTTTTTATTGATACTTTATCATTCGAGAAATATGATGAATCGAAACCGTGGATCGCCTATCGTCAGTTTTGCGAATGCTTTTTATTTCCACTGCTCATTGAACATTACCGCCAGATAGATGTGCAGAAATTATTATGCGTTTATCTGGAAGGAATTCCTGCTCAAACAACGGCAAAATTATTGCCGCGCAAAACAAAATTCAAACTGAATATCTGGCTGCATGTATTTCTCCAGAGCTCCGTTACTGAAAACAGCAAATCATCAAAATCGAAACGGGCAATTCATTTCAGTAAAGAAAAATTATTGCGTCTCCTGGATAGCTTGGAAAGCACCATCAAGCCGCTGCGGATCAAGACTTCAGTATTGACTACCTGGAATAATTATTATGATGAAACCATTCTCAGTAAGAATTATCTTGCCGCAAAAGATAAGATTTTCCGCGAGTTTGTGAGCGACATCAATTCAGGTAAGGTCATGGATATTGGCTGTAACGATGGATATTTTTCAAAAATCCTTGCTGAAAAAAATACAAATGTTATCGCAGTTGATTTCGACAGTCAGTGCATTAACAGGTTATATGTTGAGGCAAAAAGCAAAAATGAAAGAAATATATTGACTTTTTGTATTGATCTCACCAATCCTTCACCAGCGGTAGGCTTCAATCACTCGGAAAGACAATCATTTGCAGACAGGGCAAAATCTGATATGGTTACTGCTCTGGCGCTTATCCATCATTTGGTTTTAAGTAAAAATGTTCCCCTGCCGGATGTGGCCAGGATGATGGCTGATCTCACCAAAAAATATCTTGTTATAGAATTTGTGCCCCTTAATGATGAAAAGTCACAGCAACTGATCGCCAACAAAACAAATTATCACAAGCCTTACGATCCGTACGCATTTGAAAAACATTTCGGTGTTTACTTTGATATAGAAAAACAGCAGGTCATCCCGGGCACTGACAGGATTTTATACCGCTTAAAGAAAAAATGACGGCGAAGTTTCAAAAAAGTTAATTGTTTCTGTCCCCATGGCGCAGGCTAGACTTCCCAGATATTGCTCTGCTATACTGAAACTGTGTATATCCCAGGAAGCTGACAGGTCGGTTGTCTCTCTCCCAATGCTGAATGATCCGTCAAGAACCGAAATTGAATTTAAATCATCAATAAGACCTTTTGCCATGGCCTTCACCAAAGACTCTTTTCGTGTCCATAATAAATAAAAGGATTCAACCGGGTTTTTTGAATGAATAATCAGCTCAATTTCCTCTTTGCTGAAATTCGTTTCGAGAATTTCCCGGTAAGAAAAATCAGCATTTATTTTTTCGATGTCCACGCCGACTTCCGAATTTGATATGGCTATCAATACAAAATCGCCGGAATGCGAAATATTGAAATGCAGACCACCCCCGGAATTTTTATTCAATACCGGTTTTTTATGTGCTCCTGCCACGAATTGTATTGTCCCCGGAGATTTGTTTAAATATTTCCCTGATAAAATCCTTAATGCGCCACGTCCGAAAATATAACGAAGCCTGTCTTTTTCATTATGATACCGTGAGGCTTTTGCTCTTTCTTCTTTATTACATACCTGCAAAAAAAAATCGCTTAATTTCTCTCCCGCAGAAATGCTGATTTTCCAAATGTCAACTGCAGCAGTAAGATATGTTCTATGATCGGTTTTCCATTCAACATTGTCAATGGTATCGGCCTGTATAAGTGGCATGCAGGTTAATTATTAAGAAGTAAATGCGATTTTATTTCTTGAACCCAATACGTTCGTTCAATGTGTCCTTCAATTTTATCGCCAACCCTTCATCATTAGGCGGTATTAGAAACGTTTTATGATCGCCGTCAATTTCATGAATGATAATTTTCTTAGAATAAGATTTCCAACCAAGGTATTCGGGATCGTCTAAATAGTAAAGTCTGGTCCTTACCCTGAACAAATCCAAAACTCCATCATAAGGAGTCATTTTGTAATTCATATATGCATAGTCGTGTTTCTCATTAATCATATCCGCATACACGGAAAAAGATTGTTCAGCTGATTCTCTTGGTTTCATCAAACCAATCTTCTCTAATATTTTTCTCACCTTGGATTGAAAAAAATCAACCTGGTAACGGATGGTTGCTTTAGGATGTTTGGCCAAAGAAGTAAGTATGAAAGCCATCTTGGGCAATTGCCTCAATATTTTTCTTTTCATTTTGCTTGCCGATGAAAGAAAATAATCCTCATTGGCAATATGGGTGTCAAATAGCGCAAGCATCTTTACCTCCTTACCCATTTTTATAAATTGTTTCGCCATTTCAAATGCTACAATACCGCCGAATGAATATCCTGCCAGACAATATGGTCCGTTTGGATTTTGGGCAACAATTTCTGAAATATAATAAGAAGCTATGTCTTCCATCGTATCGAAAGGGTCCTCACCATTAAGTCCTCTTGCCTGCAATCCGTAAACCGGCTGATCCGGATCCATGCGTTTGGCGACATCATTAAATACCATTACGGTCAATCCCGATCCATGAATAAAATAAAGCGGTGGTTTATTTCCACCGGGTTTTATCAGCACCAGTGAATTCCACAATAAATTTTTCTTATCGATGTCCAGCAACAAGCTCAATTTCTCTACAGACGGCGCTTCAAACAATGCAGTAATCGGTAGTCGCTGTCCTGTTTTTTGCTCCAATAGTTTCATCACTTTGATTGCGACCAGTGAATGTCCGCCCAACTCAAAGAAATCGTCCACGATACTGACCTGTTTCAATCCCAGCGCCTCCGACCAAATAGAAGCAATTATTTTTTGTCCTTCGGTGCGAGGCGGAATATATTCGCTGATTTCAACGGGAGAAGAGAAGTCCGGTTTTGGTAAAGCTTTCTTATCCGCCTTACCATTTGAAGTCAGCGGAATATCGCCGACCTGCATCAAAATCCTGGGAACCATGTATTCCGGTAATTTCGATTCCAGAAAACCGATCATGGCCTTTTTATTTATCGCCCCATCGATGGCAATATAACCAACCAATCTTTTTTCTCCATGATCATCCTCTGGGGCGGTCACGACACAATTTCTTACACCTGGAAATTGCTGCAATACATTTTCGATTTCCCCCAGCTCGATTCTAAATCCTCTTATCTTGACCTGGTCATCCGTTCTTCCCAAATAATCGATATTGCCATCCGGCAGCCATTTAGCCAGGTCTCCGGTTTTATACATCCTGGCGCCCGGAATCATGCTGAATGGGTCTGCAACGAACCGCTGTGCTGTCAATTCCGGTCTGTGTAAATAACCTCGTGCTACCTGAATCCCCCCAATATATAATTCACCCATTTGCCCTGCAGACAATGCCTTATTTCTTTCGTCAAGTATATATATCTGCGTATTTAGAACAGGCTTCCCAATTGGAATGATCTGAAGATCTTTTACATTATTTTCCAAGCTCCAGCAAGTAACATCTATGGCGGCTTCGGTTGGTCCATATAAATTATGCAATTCAACACCGGGCAATTTTTCCTGAAACAATTTCACCTGCGCAGATTTCAACGCCTCGCCGCTGCACAGGACTTTTTTCAGGGACGTCGACTGTTTCGCTTCCAGATCAAACAAAAATAAATCCAGCATGGATGGGACAAAATGGATTGTAGTGATCTGCTCTTTTTCTATTATTGATTTTAAATAATCGCCGTCTTTATGACCGCCGGGTTTCGCAAAAACCAATTTAGTTCCTACCAATAAAGGCCAAACCAGTTCCCAAACCGATACATCAAAACAAAATGTTGTTTTTTGCAACACGGCATCATCATGGGTAAGTTTAAAATAATTCTGCGCCCATATCAGACGGTTCAATAACCCAACATGTTCATTCATCACCCCTTTGGGCTTTCCGGTTGAGCCTGAAGTATAAATCACATAGGCAAGATCATGGGGCTTCGGCATTAGAGAAATATTTTCCTTTGATGATTTGCTGATCTTTTTCCAGTCCCCGTCAAGTTCAATAATATTTTTAATTGCCGGAATTCTTGCCTTGCATGCCGAATTGCTTAATACGATATTACCTTCGATATCGTCCAACATATAATTTATTCTGTCGTCGGGATAATCCGGATCTATAGGAACATAAGCACCGCCGGCTTTCATAATTCCTAAAATTCCGATTATCATCTCCAAAGAGCGTGTGATGCAAATGGGAACCAGGGTTTCAGTTTTTACACCTCGTTCATGTAAATAGTTTGCCAATTGATTCGAAACTTCATTCAGTTCCCGATAGCTGAGTGCCTTTTCTTCAAACGTTACAGCCATTTTATCCGGCGTCAATGCGACCTGCTCGGAAAATAGATCAATGACCGTTTTACTTTCAATATCCAATTCCGGTAATTCTCGGTATTTTTTTTCAGGAATTTTATTTTTATTCTCCAATGATTGTTCAATCAGTTGATGCTGAACAAACATTAACAAATCGCTGGTTTTATGATCTGGTCTTTCACTGATTTCTTTTAATAAAGAGGCAAAGGCATACATCATGTTTCTGATGCTTGCTGATTTGAATAATTGCGTGTTATAAGACCATTGTAATGTCGGAGTCATTTCGGTTCCTCCGGTATTCAAGAACAGGTCGAAGGTTTCATATTCCCGCGGATTAAAAATCATTTCATGTTTCAAACCATAAAAATCGACCCCATCGTCATCACTGATCATCTCAATATTAAATACGGCTGATACCAGAGGAACCCGGGACTTATCACGGGCTACATTCAATTTTTTTAACAAACTTCCGAAACTTACCCGCTGGTGATCGTATGCATCAAGAATGGCAAGTTTTCTTTCCTGTAAATATTCAGTAAAAGAAAGGTCCTTTTTCAGTGTCGCGCGCACGGGAAGAACATTCGCGCAATGACCGACAAGATTAAAATTGCCTGTGGCCAGCTGACCGGAAACAGAAAGTCCCAGTACAAGATCATTTTGTTCTGCCAATTTATAGAGAAAAATTTCAAAAGCCGCTCGCATCGCAATTGCCATGCTGCAACCTGCGGCAACGCTGATTTTTTTAAAGTCTGAAATTATTTTTGAATCGAGTTCATAATCATCGCGATGGCTTTTGTAGGTTCTAGTCGGGGGGCGTGAATAATCAACAGGCAGTTCCAGAACAGGAACAGCATCTTTGAACTGATCAAGCCAGTACTGTTCTGTTTTTTTGTAATCGCCGCTTTTTGAAAATTCAATTTGTTTAATGGCAAAGTCGCTGAATTTGGGAGCGGCGGGCAAATCAGGAGATTCATTTTTTGCATGAGCGGAATACAATTCACTCAATTCCTTCATTAGAACGCCAAGCGACCATCCATCGCAAATGATGTGATGAATAGCCAGGGTAAAATGATACGCCTCCTCGCTCAACCTGAATAAGGCAATTCTGTGCAAAGGTCCATTTTTCAGATCAAAGGTTGTTTCCGCATTTTGCTTTGAAAATCCATCAATGAAAATTTGTTGCTGCGCAGCATGTAATGATGATATATCTTCTGTATATAATGTCAAAGGCCACACTTTATGAATACAAGCCTTTTCATTTTCGCCGTCAAATGTTGTTCTGAGAGATTCATGGCGGTTGATCAGATCCTGCAACGCAAGTTTCATTGCGGCCATATCAAGTTTTCCGTATAATTTCTCTGATATGGAAATATTATAGGCCCGACTGGCATCTTCTCCACCGAGAACACACGCAAGCCATATTTCCGTCTGTGCATCGATCGCCGGAATAAAGATTTTGTCTGGTTCCGTTTCTGCCAGCATTATTTTATCATCAGCCAGGGAATGTGTTCCGTTTATTTTATCCTTGTCGATCAACAATGCCAGTTGTTCCAGCACCGGAGATTTAAACAGCGTGGTTAAAGGCATGCTGACTCCAGTTTCCTTTTCCAATCGAGTCATCACCTGGGCTGCAATGACTGAATGTCCTCCCAATTCAAAAAAATCATCGTCAATACTCAGGTCATTCACTCCTAATAATTCGGTCCATATAGACGCGACAATTTCCTCATTGCGTGTGCGTGGCGAGATCTTTTTACCTCTATGTTCCAGTCCAGGCTCTGGTTTCGGCAATGCTTTTTTATCGATCTTACCATTAGGGGTTAACGGAAATTGCTGCACAACAATAAAATCATTTGGAACCATAAATGCCGGCAGCGCGGATTTAAGTTTCTGCCTCCATCCCTGAATTTGTTTTGTCGCGTTGTCTTTTCCGTTATTTAGATGCCCATTACCGTTAGCAATACTCTTTTCCGGCAAAACATAAGCAACCAGGCGTTGGTTTCCAGGCTTATCTTCACGCGCAATAACTACTGCTTCTTTGATATCTTCCAGCTTATTCAGTTTATGTTCTATCTCTCCGAGCTCAATCCTGTACCCACGAATTTTTACCTGTTGATCAATTCTGCCCAGGCAATGTATATTTCCATCGGGCATAAATCTACCCAGATCGCCGGTGCGATACATTTTTGCGCCGGGCTGGCTGGAAAAAGGATCGTCAACAAATTTTTCCGCGTTAAGTGCAGGACGATTTAAATAACCTCTCGCGACACCATCTCCGCCAAGATAAATTTCACCGACTGATCCTTCGGGCAGCAACCTGAGTCGGTCATCCAAAATATAAATTTGCGTATTCGCAATGGGTTTGCCGATGGTGATCAGCTCGTCGCCCGAATAAATTCTTGTGCCTGAGGAATAGATCGTGGTTTCCGTTGGTCCATACATGTTGTACAGGCTGGCGCATCTTGAAATAAGTTTCCCCGCAAGATCATTTGACATCGGTTCTCCGCAACATAAAATTTTCAAATTAAATTTTTCTTTCCATCCTGCATCAAGCATTATTTTGTACGTAGATGGTGTTGCCTGCATGATGCTTATTTTTTCATCTTTCACCAATTTAAGCAACATGCGTCCGTCCTTCGTTGCGTCTGCCCCTGCCATCACCAGCTCTGCTCCTGTTATTGGCGGAAGAAATAATTCGAGTCCGGCAATATCAAAAGAAATGGTGGTGACGGCGAGCAGTTTATCATCAGCCGAAATACCTGGCATTTTGACCATGCTGTAAAGAAGATTCACTAAGTTGCGGTGATCAACCATTACGCCTTTGGGTTTTCCGGTCGATCCTGAGGTATACAGAATGTAAGCGAGATCTGTTCCATTTACTCCAACAGCAGGGGCTTCTTTGGAGAACTGCGGCAATTTTTTCCAGGCATCTTCAATAACGATCTCCTTGGCTCCGGACTGAAAATGCCCGGCATATTTTTTTGAGGTCAATAAAATTTTTGCGGAAGAATCTTCAAGCATAAAGGCAATGCGTTCTTCGGGATATTCCGGATCAAGAGGAACATAAGCCGCGCCGGATTTTAAAATTGCGAGTAAAGCAATAACCATTTCCAAAGACCTGTCAATGGCAACTCCGATGACATCTCCTTTCTGGACATGCTCTTCCAATAGTAATTTGGCCAGTTGATTGGCAGTTTCATTAAATTCTTTAAACGTCGCGGTTACGCCCTCAAACCGCAAAGCGATCTTTTCAGGAAACTCAGCAACCCGCTCGTCTATCAGGGAATGAACCGATGAATTTTTTGGATAAACCGAAACAGTATTGTTCCATTCCTTTAATTTATCTTTAATCGTTTCAGAGCCTTTGCTCCGAATGTCCTTAACCCTTTGGGCGGGATTTCTTATTAATTCACGCAAAAGGAATTCAAATTCTTCCATCATATTCTTTATGGTGGCGGATTTGAAAAGCTGGGTGTTATATGACCACTCCAATACCAGTGCCTTCGCAGATGATGTTACATTTAAAAATATCTCGAAAGATTCATATTCTCTCGGGTTGTAAACAAGTTCATGTTTCAATCCTTCAAACGCAACGCCATCATCCATGCCTGTATCAATATTCAACACAGCGGGGACAAGCGGAACTCGTGACGAATCCCTGGTTAAATTGATCTTCTTCAATAAACTTCCGAATGTAAATTGCTGATGATCGTAATCGTCAAGGATTTTTTTCTTTCTTTGCTTCAAATAATCAATGAAAGTTTCTTCTTCTTCGAGATTACTTCGCAATGGAAGAAGATTTACGCAGTGACCGATAAGCGCGTAATGATTCGTTACGGATTGTCCGGCAGCGGGGAGTCCGAGCACAATGTCTTTTTGGCCGGTCAGCCGATGTAAAAAAATCTCATAGGATGCAATCAACGTCGTGACAAAACTGCAGCCTGCTGAAGCGCCCATTTTTTTTACCGATGCTACCAAATCGGCATCCAAAACAAAATCATCACGATGACTTTTATATGTTCGTTCGGCAGGCCTTGGAAAATCTGTCGGAAGATTCAGGATTGGCGCTTCATCCTTATATTGATCGACCCAGTACTGTTCAATCTTTTTATATTCCTCAGTCCGGGAAAAATTATTCTGTTCCACCGCAAACTCGCTGAAACGAAGCGCAGGCGGCAGGGCAGGGATTTGTTTTTTCACGTAAGCAGAATAGAGTTTGCTGATATCCTGCATCAGAATACCCAAAGACCATCCGTCACAAACAATATGATGTGCTGAGAGTGTCAGGTAATGTCGCTGATCACTCAACTTGAATAATGCCGGGCGGAATAATGGTCCCTGTAACAGATCAAAGGAAGTTTCTGCATCACGTTTTGCGAAATCAGCAATATATTGCTTTTGCTGATTTTCGTGTTGAGAAGAAAGATCTTCAAAAGTTAAATGGAGTGGCAATTCCTTGAAAACCAAGAACTGTTTCCCGTCTGCGCTGAAGGCAGATCTCAATCCCTCATGCCTGTTGATTACGTCCTTCAATGCCAGTTCCATGCTGTGCTTATCGAAGGGTCCGGTCAGGCACAGCGATACCGATTCGTTATAACAACGATTGGCATCGTCCCCACCCATCAGGCAGGATATCCAGATCTCCGATTGCGGCTCAATGGCAGGCGCAACACAAGAAAGTTCCGGACCCGCAAATGGATCGAACTCAACAGGATCCAGATTGGTTTCGTTCATTGACATTTCTAAGAATAATTTTCTTACCGCACCTCCATATATTTTCCGGGGCGATTTGGATCTGAAATAAACCATGCAGGATTGCCATATTTATCCCTTCCGAGTTTTGCACCGGCGACAGGTGGTTTCTCCTGGATGGTATATTCTTCTTTTGTTTTTTTATTTTCTTTATACAAATGAAAAAATTCCGCTTCTATCAATTCATTAATCGTTTCCTCAAATTTTTCAACAATAAAATCTACATCATTTTCCGTATGCGCTTCGGTGAGAAAACACGGAAACAAATCCTGGATGTGAATTCCTTTATAACGCATCAAGGTAAACAACAATTCACCATACAAAATATCTTCTTTGAATTTTACTTTCCATAAGGAACCGAATTGGGGTATAAAGATCGGCAAACCATTTTTTGCACAAATTGCGTTCATCCGGTCAGTCATGCGTTTGGTTTTATCATTCAGGTCTTTTTGCAGCGCCGGGCCCTTCGCTTTCATATATTCCAGAGAGGCCTTTGATGTTGCCAAGGCAAGCGGATGACGAACAAAGGTGCCCGCAAAATAAGTAACCCCTGCTTCCGGAGCCGATCCATCTCCGAATTGCCAGAATCCGCCATCGAGGGCATCCATAAATTTTTTCTTGCCTGCTATGATACCGATTGAAATTCCGGCTCCCACAACTTTTCCGTAGGTCCCCATATCTGCGCTCACCCCAAAAATTGCCTGCGCCCCTCCCGGATGCATCCTGAAACCAGTGATCACTTCATCAAATATTAAAGCTGTTCCGGATTCTTCTGTGATTTTTCTGAGTTCCTTTAAAAATTCTACGGGTTGAAATTCTGGTCTCCTGCTTTGTACGGGTTCAACCATTACTGCGGCAAATTCATGCGCCCTTTCTCTTATTATTTTCAGGCTTTCATCCGTGCCGTATTCCAGGATCAGCATATTCTGGACAGCTTCCGGCATTATTCCGGGAGCGGCGGGGAATGACTTTAGTTTTTTTGTTCCGCGAACGATCACTTCATCCACAATCCCGTGATAAGAGCCGGAAAAAGCAACGATCGTTGAACGACCCGTAACGGTTCTGGCGATACGCATTGCGCCAAGAACTGCTTCCGATCCGGTATTGCATAATCCTGCGCGGTCGAAATGGGTGAACTCGCAAATAAGTTTGCAAACCTCCCCGGCTAATTCATGTTGAGGTCCCACTTCATAACCACTTTCAATTTGTTGCTTGAGTGCTTGGGTGATGAACTCAGGTTGATATCCAAACATGTTTGAGCCAAATCCATTTAACGCATCAATATATTCGTTGCCGTCAATATCCCAGAGACGTGAGCCCTTTGATTTATTTACCACAAGCGGGTAAACAATTTCTTTTGTCACAGGTCTGAAGCCGGAAACTACGCGGGGATCGGCCATATAGGCACGGTGTTTCTGGGTGTATTCCTTGCTTTTTTTTGTTTTATCATTATATATTTTAGTGAAATCTGCAAGAAACTGTTGTTGCTTATCGCTCAATTTGGACGCTTGCTTTTCAATGCGTGCAGTTGCTCCGAATGGCATTTTTAATTCAACAACTTCTTCTGCTGATAGTCCGGAAGATTCAATTTTTAATGCAGCACCTCTGTTTGCTGAACCATTGGTTGATGGCGTTGCGTGTGCAGGGTCAATATTTACCGATGAAACGGGCGATCCATTTTGCAATATGGCAACCTGTTGAGCTAGCAATTGGATTTGCTGCGAAATCAGGCCGATAACGGAATTATTATTTCCTGCGGTCATCGCACCAGGATCCGGCATACTCCCTTGCGGTTGCTGCACTGTTGCATATTGTTGTTGCGTTACCTGGGCTTTTTCTTTTGGCAGGTTTGCGTCAAGAAAAGTTGCAAGCAGGTCAAGGCTTCCGTACTCTTCGGTGAGTTGCCGGAAAGAAATTGGCAATGCAAATTCTTTTTTCAGGTTCAATGCGATTTGTGTAAGAAGCAATGAATCCAGGCCAATTTCAATAAAGGTCATATCCGGAGTAACACCTTCCATCTCAATGCCGGAGGCGTTTTCCAGGATTCCTTTTATTTGTTCAATCAATGCATCTTTTCTCATAATATTATTTTGCGGTGTGTGTTCGGGTCGTTGGACGGTTTGTACCTGATCATTTTTCAGGGGCGAATAATCGGTCCCTCGGAGGTTTGCCCCGGCATTCATGTTCGCCACCGGGTTTACCCAATACAGGGTTTTGTCAAATGCATAGGTCGGCAAATTCAATTTTACTCTTTCCTGACCCGCATAAAACAAATCCCAGTCAATATCGATGCCATTAAGCCATAACTGGCCAACTGCTTTCAATATGGAAAACGATTCGGATTGTCCATCAGTAATATCCAGGCTTGGAATGGAAACAGATATCTTTTTAGCAGCCTGCTGACGGATCAATGAGGCCGTAACATTTTTCGGGCCTGTTTCTAAAATCAGTTTATTATCGTCTTCCAATAAAGTTGCAACAGCATCTGCAAATCGAACGGTCGAGCGGAGATGACTTGCCCAATAAGCCGGATCAGTTGCGTTTTCATCGGTCATCCATTTTCCCGTAACTGTCGACACCACCGGAATTTTTGGAATGCTCAAGGTAACCGACCTGACTATATCTTCAAATGGTTTCACGATCGGATCCATCATGGATGAATGAAAGGCATGACTTGTCGATAGCAATCGATTGGAAATGTTCTTTTCTGCAAGTATTTTTGAAAAGTGCGCAATCGAATCTAACGGTCCGGCAATTACGCAGGATCCCTGACTATTGATCACGGCAAGTGACAGGTCGTTGGATAATAAGGAAGAAATTTTTTCAAATTCAGCACGGACTGCAAGCATGCTTCCGCGAGGCAGCTCAAACATCATCCTACCGCGGGTCGCGATCAATGTCAATCCATCTTCCAAACTAAAAACGCCCGCAAGATGCGCCGCAACAAATTCTCCAATGCTGTGTCCTATCAATGCATTCGGTTTCAAACCCCAGCTCATCCAGAGTTTTGCGGTTGCATATTCAATGACAAACATCGCAGGCTGTGTATAATATGTGTTGTTTATTTTTTCTTCAGCTTCAGGTGTATTATTTTTAGGATAAATCACTTCGCGAATATCTTCTTTCAATGCAGCCTGCAACAGTTCCGCGCATTCATCAACTGCCTGGCGGAATACCGGTTCGTTTTTGTAGAGATCGATTCCCATACCTACATATTGTGAACCTTGTCCGGGAAATACAAAAACAAGCTCATTCAATTTCTCCTCCAGTTTTTTTGATTCTGATGGAAGAACAGCGGCATTCAGTTTTTCAGCCAATTCAATACCATCAGCAGCAATCACAAAACGCCTGTTGTTAAAATTTTGCCTTGATGTTTGCAAGGTGAAAGCGACATCTGCCAATTTCACTTGAGCATTATTTTTGATCCAGCCGGATAATTTGTTTGCGTACCCCGTTGTGCTTGAGGTTGTTTTTGCAGACCAATTTATCAGGTGAAGACCTCTTCCCTCAGCGGTTCGCCTGGATTCCTTTTCATATGCTTCAACCACAACATGGACATTCGTTCCGCCGACACCGAAAGAACTTATTCCCGCAATTTTTTTATCAACTGCCCAATCCTGCAATCGATCATTCACAAAAAACGGACTGTTTGCAAAATCAATGTTCGGGTTTGGCTTTTTGAAATTTATTGAAGGAAGCAACTTTTTATTTTGCAAGGACAATACCGTTTTGATAAAACCAGCGACACCCGCTGCTGCCGTCAGATGTCCCATATTGCTTTTGATGGAACCGATCGCGCAATATTGTTTTTTCTCCGTGGCACCGAAAGCAATATTCAACCCTTCGATCTCGATCGGATCGCCCAGTGGCGTTGCCGTTCCATGCGCTTCTACATAAGAAATATCGGATGGAGAAATGCCTGCATCCTGAATTGCCAGCGAAATGGCTCCCGCCTGGCCTTCGGCACTTGGCGCAGTGAAACTTCCTTTTCCGCCGCCATCGTTATTGACACCTACTCCTTTTATGAGCGCGTAAATTCTATCTCCATCACGTTCTGCATCATCCCTGTTTTTCAATAACACTGCGCCGGCACCATCGCTAAAGACGGTTCCCTGCGCATCAATATCAAAGGAGCGGCAATGGCCGTCACGGCTAAACATTGCACCGTCCTGGTAAATATGACCGCTTTTAATCGGGGCGGTAATAGCGACCCCGCCTGCAACAGCCACGTCACATTTCCCGTTTCTAAGATTTTCCACTGCCTCAGCAATGGCAAGCAGGGAAGTTGAACAAGCAGAATAAATACTTATTGCAGGCCCGTTAAGATTCAGTTGATAGGCAGTTCGGGAGGCGACATAATCTTTCTCATTAAACGTCATCACCTGGAAACTTCCCATCCGGTCTACAAGCGTTTTATTCGGCAACACATTATTGAGGTAATAAGAATTATTTCCAGACCCCGCAAATATTCCGATTGACCCGCCATATTTCGAAGGAAGATAACCGCTGCTTTCCAGGGTTTCCCAAACAACCTCCATGAAAATTCGTTGTTGCGGATCCATCAATTCCGCTAATTTTGGATTGATTCCAAAAAACGAAGCGTCAAATTTATCTGCATCATTGATCACACCGCGCGCGCTGACATAATCAGGATCGCTTTTAATCTCGTCAGCAATATAGGGATCCAATTCTTCTTTAGTAAAAAAACAAACTGATTCTTTTCCCTCTCGCAACAAGTTCCATAATTCATCAATTGTATTCGCACCTGGAAATCTTCCCGCCATGCCTATGACGGCAATGTCCCCATGATGCGGTGATGTTTTTTTCTTTGCAGGATTCGACGATGCTGATTTTTTTGAGCCACCCAGAAACTTCGCGATCCCGCCTACCGTTGGATATTGATATAATTTAGTGATAGGTAAAATGATCTGGTGATGCAATTTCAGCTCAGCTATAGTTTTTACCGCGAGTAAGGAATTGCCACCGAGTTCAAAAAAATTATCGTTCACCCCCACTCTGTCCAATTGTAAGAGATTTGCCCACAACCCGGCAACAATCTTTTCCGTCCCGCCTGCGGGAGATTTATAAAGAACAGATAATTCAGGCCGTTTTATTTCCGGTTTTGGTAATGCTTTCTTGTCGATTTTTCCGCTTGTCGTTTTTGGCAGGCTATCCATCCACATGAATACAGACGGCATCATGTAATCGGGCAAATGTTGTTCGATTGATCTTCTTAATGAGGCTGTATCTTTTTTATCGTTCGCAGAAACCAGGTAAGCAACCAATCTTTTTTGTCCGGGAACATCTTCCCTTGCGATCACAATTGCCTGGCGGATATTTTCCTGGTGATTTAATAGCACTTCGATCTCTCCCAACTCGACTCTGTATCCGCGGATCTTTACCTGGTCATCCTTTCTTCCTAAAAATTCAATATTTCCATCGGCCATATAACGGGCATGGTCACCTGTTCTGTATATTCTATGTTTTCCTTTTTTAGGCCCGTTCCATTCAACAAATTTTTCTTTGGTTAATTCAGGCCGGTTCAAATAGCCTTCTGCCAAACATTTTCCCGCGATACACAGCTCACCTATTTCTCCGCCGGGCAATGCTTGTAGCTGATCATCCAGAATTAATATTTCTGCATGATCAATTGCTTTGCCGATCGAAGGCAATGCCGGCCACGATGAAGGATCGCCATCTAATTTTAATTCGGTTACTACATGACACTCTGTTGGTCCGTATTGATTGTATAAAACGGCGTTTGGCAGAGCCTTAAAGAAACGAACCACCTGCGGGGTGATTTTTAATTGTTCGCCAGCAGTCATCACTTCCTGCAGTGAAGACGGGTACCTTTTATTGGCGTCGGCAGATTCGGTGAGGAATTGGAGTGCAACAAACGGAACAAAGATCCTGTTCACTTTTTCCTGCTCAATAAAATCCAGAAGGCTTTGGGGATCCAGCCTTAAATCATCATTGATTAATACCAGAGTGCCGCCTGTAGTTATAGTTGCAAAAATTTCCTGAAAAGAAACGTCAAAACTCAAAGGCGCAAATTGTAAAGTCCTGGTTCCGATCTCTGCAACGGAATGCAGATGCTGCCACAAAATCAAATTGACCAGCGGCGTATGCCCCATGCAAACGCCTTTCGGTTTTCCAGTGGACCCTGACGTGTACAGCACATAAGCGAGAGCGGGGTTTAATGCTTGTTTAGGCCAATTCGATACGGCGTGGGTTTCATCCAAATTCAATGCGGTCACTCCGAATGATTTGAAGAATGATGATTCTTCTTTCAAACACAGGATACAAACAATCCCCGAATCAACAACAATCTGTTGCAACCTCTCCTCCGGGTATGCAGGATCAAGGGGCAGATAAGCTTTGCCGGCTTTTAAAATTCCCAGGACGCCGACAATTGTTTCTATGCTGCGGGTTGTGCTTATACCAACGATAGCAGATTGTGGATAATCTTTTAAAATAATGGAAGCAAGAATATCCGCTCTTTCATTCAATTCACCATAACTTATTTTTTTTTCGCCAAAGCAAACTGCATCGATATTTTTAACTTCATGTAATCTCTTTTCAAAAAGCTGATGGATGAATAAAATATCGCTATTAATATCATAGTATGTCTTCTCAAATGCACTATTCATGTATGACCGAGATATTAGGAGTTTAGAGTATAATTGATGGTCAACTAAAAAACTTATAAGTAGCTGATATTATTGCGCGTAATCGCTATAAGATCAAAAAAATTATTCAGTTTTTTTTGTTTGCGAACTACAAAATTAATGACTTGGCAGCAGTCTTCGAATGAGGTGAATAAATAAAGAAATTAAGGTGATGATTTATAACCTCTTACTCAAGATAAAGCCTCAAGGCGGTCTTAATTAAATGTTGATTTCAAAAACCCGATCGTGCGCAGGTAAACCGAAAACAACGATGCAAGTTTCGGATAATTACTGTTGTGCTTTAAATGATTGACCAATTCTGACCAATTGGAGGAATTGGAAACGCTGATAACCGTGGATAATGAAGTCCCCGGAACTTTGGTAGTATGCCACCATCCGCATGGCATGAATACACTCTCACCCGCATGCAAGACAACGCGGATTGCCTTGGCTTTTGCAAACAACGGGTATTTTTCCAGATCGGGATGGTCAACATCCTTTACCAAGGAAAAACGATCATTCGCCACTCTGTATAAATATGGTTCCTGGTCAGGAGGATACACAATGAATTCTTTATCGCCATAATGTTGGGTAATGAATGCGTGCACACCGAGATCATCAATGTGGAGATAAGGAAAAATTCTGCGGCCGCAAAAATTCACTTCAATATGCGATTCTCTGTTAAGACGTTTATTGATCTGAGGAACTAAATAATTGCCACCAAGCCAATTTGGAAGAACATAAGCAGGCGTTGGTTCAACATGGTCAACAAGATCAGGAAAAACATCTTTTAAAGGTTGCTCACGCAAAAAGGGTCCCGGCTCGTCAGTATCAGCGGTAATGGCGTCAATAAAATCATCCATCCTCATGTCACCCTGATCGGTACTTACCATTTTATCAGCATAACGCTGCCTGAACCATTGCGGCGTCCAATTGGATGCTTTCCATTTTGCCGTTGCATCAGAGATGATAACAGGTTTGCGGGGGAATAAATATTTCTCCTTGAATTCTTCGGAAGACAAGTTATTTCTTCTTTCAATCTGCATGTCAGATTGAACCGGAATGGCGGAAATATTTTCTGCGTAGGAACTATTCATTTTTAAATGGTTGTTTCAGTGACAAAGAAATTCTAGTTGTGTGCCAGTTTGCAAGTCTGACCGGCAAGCCATGCATAACTGTAAGAAGCTATCGCTTTCATTTTTCCTTCGCGTATTTTAAATGCCCAAACATCCTTCATAAAATCTTTAAAATTCTTGCCATTCAATTGATCGAATGCAACAGAGATTGTAGGCGTTAATGAATACGCGGTATGCCAGGTACCGAATGGAATAAACAGCGTTTCGCCGGCGCTTACTGTAAAATTTATTGGCGTGGCATTTCTATACAGCGGGTATTTTTCAAAATCAGGGTTAAAAATATTGATGTCGGATCTCCAGGGATCATCTGATTTTGGATAAAGAAATGCTTCTTGTCCGCGAGGGAAAACCGTAAATTGTTTGTCGCCGTAAAGCTGGGTGATCCATGCATTGAGGTGATAATAATCAAGATGAACATAAGGAAATTTTCCACCAGGTCCACCAATAAAAATCTCCGTCACACTGCCCCAGCTTCCTCTTTGAAACCATTTGCTGCCCAACCAATTTGGTTTAGCATAATTAAGATCAAGTGGCTCTATTAAGGGCAATACTTCAGGCAAAAGCGCAGGTATATCAAATATGAACGGATAAGGTGCGGGGTTACTTTCAGTGCTCGTTTCGACAAGATCAAGCACTTCATTCATGGTATATTTTCTGCCATTTTTTTCAATCGCTCTTTCACCAAAATTTTTTCTAAACCAATCCGGTTTAAAAAGACCATTTGCTTTCCAGACTTTTGAAGCATTCTTAAAAACAACGGGAATTCCCGGTTTATAAAAATTTTCCATAAAATCCCGGTAAGAAATATCTCCTACTTTTTGAACTTCGGGGGTTGACATGGGGTCATCATTTATTTTTTGAATATGTTTGCTGCGCAAGGCAATCAGCGATCTTCAGGCTTAAAAAGGTTAGCGACAATAATAATATAAAAATGAAATAAATCCTATTTTTTATTGGTTAAATTATTTATAGTAACGTAATTACGAGCTGTTTTATTTTTGGGCCTGTCGGGAAAAAAAAATCTGAATATTATTCGCCCTGCCCTTGAATGTGCAAATTACTAACTTGATATCTAACAAATTTATTTATAATTTCGCGCAATGCCGGTTAGCCATTTTTCGTTAACCTGATTCCCGAACCTTAATTCATTTACTATTACCACTATGATTCAAGAACAAATTCAGCCGAAGACCAAACGCAGGACCATTACTTCGGTTGACAGGCGCGAAAAATTATCCCGCAAAGAATTGATCAAAGAATATGTGGAACCGGGACTGCCAGTGATCATCACGGATGCCGTGAAAAACTGGGGAGCCCTGGATAAAATCTCCCCTCAATTTTTTAAGGAAAATTACGGTCATTATACTAAAGAGGTAAAGGGTGTTACGTATACCTATGCTGAATTTATGGATCTGATGGTGGCATCCACCGTTGAACATCCCTGTCCATATCCGTTTAATCTCAATATTGAAACGATTTTCCCGGAGCTTATGAAAGACATAAGACCCGAAGTCGTTTACGGAAAAATCGACCGCGTCAATCATCCTTTGCTGCCAAAATTTATGTTCCGGGAGACAGACAGGTATGAATTCTTTTTGGGTGGAGCAGGTTCTGCCTTCCCTTTCCTTCATATTGACGCCTTGTTTCTGCATAACCAGGCAACGCAACTTTACGGAACAAAAGACTTCATCATGTATCCGCCGGAAGATGCAATTTATTTTTATCCTTCAAAAGAGAATCCCAAACACTCTCCCATAAATGTTCTTGATCCTGATTATGATAAATATCCTTTGTTCAAAGAGGCGCAACCAGTTCGGATTACATTGAAAAAAGGGGAAACGCTTTTATTCCCATCCGGATGGTGGCATTACACGCAAATGTATGGACCAAGTATTTCCATGGGCCGGGTTCATCTGAACGCCAACAATTGGGATCTGTATGTTGCTGATGAAGCCAGAAGCTGGCAGGAGAGATCGAAGATAGTGGGCAGCCTGGTCTACGTCTACGGCAAAGTGCTTGGTAAGATCATGGATCTCCAGGATAAATTTGTTTAACAAAATTGAACTGATCTTTTTTAACACGCGCTACTCATGTGCCTTGGTCCTTGCACTGTGAACTCCGAACATTGGCTTTAAATACTTATTGAAAAATTCCGGGTAGAATTTTACTGCATACACAAAAGTGTTGAGGATATTTACATTCAATTCTTTGCGTAAAATCAGTTGCATCACCAGGGTGGTAACTGCATCGGCAATCAATGTTGCATATACCGCCCCGATAATTCCATATTGTTTGACCAATAAGTAAACTAAAATCAACTCCATCGTTACAGAAATTAAAATGATGATGAAATTGATTCGCGGTTTGCCGATCGAATCTAATATTGTCCCGAACTGCCGCGCAAACGGAGTTGCCAGACAAGTAATGACGATGAGCCTTACGACGGGAATTGTTTCAGGATAATTATTTCCGGCAATGATATGAACAACAAAACCCGGGAATAAAAATAAAAATACAAGACAGGGAATCAAAATGGCGAGAATGGCTCCCACTGACTTTTCGTACAGGTATTTAATCGCCTGATGACCTTCAGCAGCAAATCGTCTTGCGCTTTGCGGAAAGACGATGGTGCCTGCGACATTGCTGGGAATAGCCGCCAGATTCAATATCCGCACAGCAATATTAAATGCTCCCGCAGCGGCGGATGATAACAACGCACCCAACATCATCTGATTGATGGTACCGGTTAAAATTGCGCTGATGGAGGTGCCGAAAACAAATTTTCCATAATTAAACAATTGCCTGACCCAACTCATATTTATTTTGGCAGAAAACAACAATTGCTTTTTTATAAAGAAATATTGCATGATTGAACCCGCTAACGCAAGGATAATTTGGGCGTAAACCAAATGCATTAATTGCAGGTTAACATGAAAAATGAAACAAACGAGGATATAAAAAAAGAAACCGCCTTGTCTGATCATGTTGGTGGCAAGAATTCCCTTAAAACTCAGATTTGCCTGTTCTATCCATTGAAACTGCGAAAGGATACCCTGTAAAATGTAGGCGATATTATATACGTAAAACATCTGGGCCAACTCGCGGTAATGCCACAGATCTGCAAGCAGAGAAGCGACACTGAAATTGATGATGACGCATGCAATCATCAACAGGCTGCTTAAAAAACATGAAGCTGAAACGATCTCGCGGTAATCTCTGTCGGTGCTGTGTGATAAAAATTTTATCAGACCGTTTTGGATCATTCCATTTCGTGCCGTTTCGAAAATAGTTGTGGTTGCCACAAAAAGCGCCCACGCTCCGAATGCCTCTTTATCCAGCATCCGAACCAGGAAATAAAAAGCGCCAAAACCAAACAGCAAGGTTTGCAGATTCGTCAATAAAGTGTACGATCCGGATTTAAGCCAATATTGACGGTTTGTTGCATGCATATAATCGATGAAGGTAGCTCGTATACATTTAACCCAATTATGAAGGATTTATTATCGCGGTCCGAAAAATATATTATTGTAATAAGCCAGCAGAATCTCCATGTATTTTATCAAATCATTTTGAAGAAATGATGACAATGCAAGGTAAAGCCCTTATTGAGATATAACCGGTGCGCATCAAATCGCTGATAACCCGAGTCGAGTGTAACCGATTTAAAACCCTTTTCTTTTGCTTTTGCGGTCACGTGATCAATCAACTTTCCAGCATAACCTTTTCCGCGATATAAAGGCATGGTTGAAATATCATCGATGTAAAAATGTTTCCCGTTGTATAAATATTGCTGATAACGAAACCCGATGGCAGCAACAGCCTCGTTGTTTATTTCAATAAACGCAAGCTGATATCCTTCCGTAAGCATTTCTTTTACTGTCGGCAAGAAAGAATTTTTATCCAGATGAGGTCGTAATTCAAATAAAACATTCCAGCACTTTAAAATGTCTTCATCTGATCTGGCAATCTTAATTTCCATATTAATTTTCGGTTGTGCGTCGCAGTTATAAAGAACAAGTTTCCGGCCCCTTGACTCAGCGGCCGCTAAAAAGTCAGCCATCAATACCATTTTTCCGGACACCATGAAGTTTCCTACAAAAAACCAAGTTCGAGTTTAGCTTCTTCGCTCATCATTTCTTTTTTCCATGGCGGATCGAAAGTCAGCATCACGTTTACATCAGAAACACCACCAATTGCCCGGATTTTATGATCAACTTCCATAATGATGTCTCCTGCAACCGGGCAGCCCGGCGCAGTAAGAGTCATTTTGATATGGACATAACCGTTATCTTTGATGTTGATGTCGTAAA
>DATGFZ010000188.1:0-6461 GCA_035308805.1 Puia sp.
AATGAGAATTAAAAATGACAATAACCAAGTGAGTTAGCGCAAAAAATTCGCTTACCCAGAGATCATATCGTCATCCTCGATGATCGAGCAAGTCAAGATTCTGACTTAAAAAATGAAATATCGCGGAATAAAGGCTGATAGAAATATTTTCTGCAAGATAACTCTTTTTTTTGAGGAATGAAAGCACTCAGATGATGTTGTAATTTTGATACTCAAAGAAACGTTTGCCGGTCTTTTTTTCGATCCAATAAAGCAGTTTGTCTTTTAGCTTAAAATTTTTCTTGCTGATGTCAAATACAAAATCCCAGTTTTTTTGCTTGATTCTGCCCTGCATCACCAACGGATGTGAACCTGTAAATTTTTCAAGGGAATCGATCGCTGAATAGTCCAAAAAGTCAGATGCTTTTTTCGCCTGCATTTCCGCAAACCTTTTGCTATCGTAAAGCTCCTCAAACTGCAAATGCTTTTGCAGTTGAGTTTGCGGATGTCTCACCCAACCATAATGATATACAAATGCGTCAACGGGTTTTACATTTAACTTCTGATCATTCTTCCGAAATCCTTGCCCGTCGCGGTAAGAGCGAATATTTTTATCATTTTTTATTATACGAATTTCCCGGTTATACCATTGTCTTGAATCACCAACATAATCATAGCTTCCGTAAAAATGACAATACCTGAATAGCAATCCTTCCACCCGATCATCAGCTCTATATTTTTTCATTGCATTGAAGATAACGCTGTAATCTTTTTCATGAATCACTTCATCTGCCTGCAAATAAAAACACCAATCCGAATCTGGAGAGACATGATCAAGTGATTTATTCGTTTCAACTGCTAAAACTTTTCCGCCTTGCTTCAATTCATCATCCCAAACCGATTGATAAATTTTCATTTTTTTTGAAGGAAATGACCGGATCAATTCTTCTGTTTTGTCTTCGGAATTACCGATGCTAACAATGACTTCATCGCACAATGGAAGAATGGAACTGATTGACTCAATGATGGGATAATCAAATTTTACTGCATTGCGTACAAATGTGAAACCTGATACTTTCAAAAAAATTCATTTAATTATAAATACGCTAAAATTCTTTTCAAAGCTAATGGAAGGAATATTATTTTTTTCAAAAATCCCATAAATTGAAGAACCGCTTCCGGTCATGGCAGCATACAGCGCGCCTGCTGCGTAGCATTTTTCTTTTATTATTTTCAACCCAGGGTATTTATTAAAAACCGGTTCTTCAAAATCATTTTTCAATTTTTCTTTCCACAAAGAAACCGGTTGTGAAATCATTTCTTTAACTGAAGAATTTAAACCTAATGTGGTTATCTGAGAAAAAGCCCACGCAGTATTTATATGGATATTCGGATGGATCAATAGAACTGAATAAACCGACAGATCAATTTCCACCGGTTCTAAAACTTCTCCCCGACCTGTAGCAAAACAAGGTTTATTGATAATAAAAAACGGACAATCGCTTCCCAATTGTGATGCGTAAACCATTAGTTGCTCCGTTGACAGGCTAAGTTTGAACTTTTCATTTAGTAACTTCAACGCAAAAGCGCCATCGGCGGAGCCGCCGCCCAGCCCCGCTCCCGTGGGAATTGCTTTATACAAAAAAATATGTGTCGGGGGTAAATGCGGAAAATCGTTTTTTAGTAATGAATAAGCCCTCACACACAGATTATCATTCGCATTTCCTTCAACCTTCGATCCTGACATGGACAATTCAAACGCATCCGCTGCAATGATTTCCAACACGTCTTTGATCTGAAGAGGATAAAAAACAGTTTCTATATCATGATAACCATCCATGCGTTTGCGGCCAACATGCAATCCAAGATTTATTTTACAATTGGGAAAAGAAACCATAAAAAAGATTCAAGTTACAAGTTGCGGGGAAGTCAATGGACATTAATGGCCAGCAACCCGGTTCTGCAACGGCAGTGTTGGAAATCATTTTTTCCCCCTGCTATTGATCTCATCGCGTATCGCGATTGCGCGAATATAATCTTCCTGCTCCAGGACTTCATTGAGCAATGTATTCAATTCCTCCAGCGACAATGCTTTCAGGTCTTCGCGCGATGCGCCTTCTGTTGTGGTAGTGGTTGTTGTCACGGTTTTTTTCTTTTTGGTCGCGCTGTCTTCCATTAAAATGCCGGCGCTTTCTAAAATATTTTCGTAAGTAAAAATTGGACAGCCGAAACGAACAGCCAGTGCCAGCGCATCTGAGGTACGTGAATCTATTTCTACCGTGTTGTGTTCGTTGGTACAGACCAGCTTGGAGTAAAAAATACCTTCTTGCAGATCGCAAATGATTATTTCCTGCATGTCTATGTCAAATGCGCCCATAAAATTTTTCATAAGGTCATGCGTAAGCGGTCTGCTCGGGTGCATTTTTTCTAAGGCTACGGCAATTGCCTGCGCCTCAAAGCCGCCAATCACAATCGGCAGGCGCCGCAAACCATTTACTTCACCCAAAACCACGGCATACGAATGGGTTTGCGTGATGCTGTGTGAAAGGGCAACTATTTCCAATTCTATTTTCTTCATAACTGATCTACGAAACTAAGGATTTTAAGGGAATTTGAAAATGTGCACATTTCAAAATGGGAAATTGAAGAATCGCGCAATTTTTTAGTCCCTTTCCTGAATAATTGCCTCTTTAAAATGAACTACAAAGCCAGGGGGATCGCGGATTTGTTCATGCTTTGATGCGCTCCGGTATTGAATCAAGCTCTTTGAATGGTGCGTTATGCCTATTGGTAACCATGCTCACCGGCCATTAAATTCGGGTTGGAAAAGATATTCATCCAAAAGGAATGTGGATGGTTCATTAACACCGCTCTTGTCCTGCAAAAACGGCTCTGCTTGTACAGAGACTTTTTGGTAACTTATTTAGGCAACTCCTTTGAGCTTTTTTACCGCCTCAATAAGTTTGGGAACAATTTCAAAAGCATCGCCCACAATTCCATAATCGGCAGCTTTGAAGAATGGCGCTTCGGGATCTTTGTTGATGACGACGATAACCTTGCTGCGATTGACACCTGCGAGATGCTGGATAGCTCCGGAAATACCGATCGCTATGTATAAATTGGGTGCGATGGCGATACCGGTTTGCCCTACGTGTTCATTGTGCGGGCGCCAATGCGCATCCGCAACCGGCCGACTGCAAGCCGTTGCGCCATGAAGCAGCCGTGCCAGATCTTCGATCATTCCCCAATTCTCCGGGCCTTTTAATCCTCGACCACCGCTCACAACAATTTCAGCTTCTGTTAAGGGAACTTCGCCCGAAGTTTTACTGACTCCGCTTACTTTTATTTTAGAGTCTTTTATCTCGACATTCAATGGAACAACTTCTGCAGTTCCGCTGCCCTCAACCACTTGATAAGAGTTGGGATTGATCGATATGATCTTTATTGGTGTATTCAATGAAACATGCGCAAATGCTTTTCCGGAAAAAACCGTTTTTTTAACTACAAAACCACTTGTAGTCTCCGGCAATGCAACTGCACCGGTAACCAGGGCCGCTCTCAGGCTTGCAGATAATCGGGGAGCAATGGCTTTGCCGCTCAGATTATTTGAAAAAACGATCACTTTTGCCCCGGTCGCGTTCACTACTTCTGTCAATACTTTGGCATCTGCCTGTGAATCCAAATGATTCAGCGACTCACTACTGACCTGATAGATTTTTTTTGCTCCGTATTTACCGAGATCGGCCAGATTTGAAGTGACTGTACCCAATAAAATTCCTTCAGCTTCGGTATTAAGCAGTTCAGCAATTTTTACTCCATAACTTAAGGCTTCCAATGAAGATTTTTTTATTTGCCCTTCCGCGTGATCTATAAAAACTAAAACCATATGATTGATTTTTTTAATTTTCCAATTCGACCTTTGCCCCATACGACAATTAAGGAATTGGGGATTTCCAAATTGTCAAATTAATTTAGCTTCTTCGTGCAGCAACCTGATCAACTCTTCAGGGTGATCAGCTGAAACCAGCCTGACACCTGCTTTTGCTGGCGGCAATTCAAAAGAAACAATACTCGTTAATGGTTCGATTACAACCGGTTCAACAACTTTTAAGGGTTTTGATCTGGCACTCATAATACCTTTCATGTTGGGTATGCGCTGTTCAGCGACACCCTTCTGACAACTGACAACTATGGGCAATTTCACTTCGTCGGTTTCTTCACCACCTTCAATCTGCCGTGTAACCGTTGCCGTTATATTGTCCAGTTCAAACTTCGATGCCAGGGAAATAAATGGCAGGTCCAACAGCGCGGCGAGCATTCCCCCTACGGAAGAGCCATTGTAATCAATCGTTTCTTTTCCAGTAAAGATCAAATCATAGCCGCCCAGTTTTGCTATCTCTGCAATTTGCGCGGCGATATAAAAACTATCATGACTATCTGCATTCACACGAATTGCTTCATCGCCACCCAAAGCAAGCGCTTTGCGAATGATGGGATCCGCATCCGCAGCGCCAACACATATCAAATGCAATATCGCAGTAGAATCTTTTTCTTTTATTTCAATTGCGCGCACCAAAGCATACCATTCATCGTAAGGATTAATTATCCATTGGACGCCGTCGGCTGCGAATTTCGTATTGTTATCCTTGAACGCTATTTTTGCAGTGGTGTCGGGCGTTTTGCTGATGCAAATTAAGATCTTCATGCTACAAATTTTATTGTCGATAATAATTGCTAAAGATAGCGCAAAGAAAAACTAAAAAAAATTATCCCAAAAATGATTAACCGCATTGAAAAAATAAACGAATTGTTGATCAGAGCACCCCATGATAATTTTTTGAAACATGCTTTGGCGCTGGAATATATTAAAATAGGGAACGACAAGGAAGCGAGAAAATTATTTGAAGATATATTAGCCTATGATGAAAATTTCCTTGGCTCCTACTATCAATTCGCTAAATTGCTTGAGCGAAACGATGATACTGCATTAGCCCTCCGTTATTATGAAAAGGGAATGGAGATCGCAAAACAAGCGAGTGAAAACCGTGCGTTCAATGAATTAAAAACTGCTTATGAAGAGTTGATATTCTGAACCAACCTTACACGCCCGGCACCGAGAATACATAAGAATAAAACTGACCCTCGTGGATTAGACGCATACAAAATTATATCGCAATTCTGCTTTTGTATTAATATTGTATGGTAATGAAGACATTCCCCGAAAAATTTACTGAATTTATCAGAAAAGAAAATCTTTTTTACAAAAAAGATAAACCCTTGCTTGCTGTAAGCGGCGGTGTTGACTCTGTTGTTTTGTGTGAATTATTTCATCGGTCGGGGTTTGATTTCATCATCGCTCATTGCAATTTTCAATTGCGTGGCGAAGAAAGTGACCGCGATGAACATTTTGTCAGAGGCCTTGCCAAAAAATATAACAAAGAAATCTTGGTAAAAAGATTTGACCTGATGGATTATGCGGATAAAAATAAAGTTTCCATACAGGTTGCGGCAAGGGAGTTGAGGTATGCGTGGTTTGATGAAATCTTGGATGATTGGTGGTTTACCGATCTGCGACAAAGCGATCAACAGGCAATGATGAAAAATGTCGTAACTGCTCACCACCTCACTGACAGTACCGAAACTTTATTGATGAATTTTTTTAAGGGCACAGGAATTTCCGGGTTGCATGGAATTTTACCAAAACAAGGGAGAATTATTCGTCCCTTATTATTTGCAAAAAAAGAAGAATTGATAAGTTTCGCTGATGAAAATAAGTTAAAATGGGTTGAAGACAGTTCCAATGAATCGGAAAAATATTCGCGAAATTATTTGCGTAATAAAATAATCCCGTCGCTGACTGCGATTTACCCAAATATTGTTGATAACCTTGCCAATAATATTCAACGTTTTTCTGAAGTCGAAATTTTATACAACCAATCAATCCATCAGCACAAAAGGGACCTGTTGGAGAAGAAAGGAAATGAGATTCATATTCCTGTTTTGAAGTTAAAAAAAACAATCCCCCTGAGAACAGTTGTTTATGAAATAATAAAAGACTACAATTTTTATCCACACCAGGTAGGAGAGGTTGTTCATTTGCTCGACAGCGAATCAGGAAAATACGTTCAGTCCACCACTCATCGAATCATTAAAAACCGAAACTGGATCATTATTGCCCCAAATGATCCGGGGAAAGCCGAACAAATAATCATTGAATCCCTTGGCCGATGGCCGTTTGCAGGCGGGGAATTGTTCCTTCATGTTCTTCCATCTGCAGGGTCAAAATCACAAAGCGATAACTACATTGCTTTTCTTGACGCTGATAAAATATCATTTCCCTTACTCGTTCGCAAATGGAAACAGGGAGATTATTTTTATCCGTTGGGTATGCGCAAAAAGAAAAAGCTTGCTCGCTTTTTTATTGACAACAAATTATCAAAACCCGATAAAGAAAAAATCTGGGTGATCGAATCCAATAAAAA
>DATGFZ010000189.1:0-2326 GCA_035308805.1 Puia sp.
CTACTTATGAAGAATTGACGGCGCAAGGTTAATTGAAGTCAGGGGCCCAAGTCAGCTTCAAAGAAATAGACAAAAATGTAAGATCCTTTCAGGTCTTTTGTAAATAATTCTTTCATCGACGGATACCATAGCGAAACTTAATCTGCAGCCTGCCAACGAATAGATGTTCCGGGGCATCGAATATCATTTCTATTTTTTTATCATTTTCGAGGCAACAAAACAAAACAAACCCAGCACTAAGCCAAACACAGCACCAAAGGGCAACCCCAATATTGCCATTAATATACGTTGATGGTGTTGTGCAAACAAAGGCATACTTGCTGTCATTTCCTGCATCTGCGGGTGATTGGGAAGATAAGTTGCTGCAAACAAAATATGAGCAGCGGTTATCCAAATACTGTTGACGATACTAGTAAGGAATCCGTGTAAAAAATATTTTCCGGGAGCTTTTTTTGCGACGAGGTAGGCGCAGACAATAAATATAGCCAGCCAGAAAAAAGGCTCGGTATTTTGTGGAATTAATGAAATGGTGGCGATCGCCATGAGCAGCCCGAAGATCGAGAGTTGGAAAATCAGTTTCCAGTTGATGGTATTCATAAAACAATTTTTGGGTATATGAATGTCAGGGATCGCCACCAATACATAAACCAATTTACACGCTTTCTTCAGGCACCGTGGGATCGGTTTCCATAAGTTTGGTATTCAGGGGATAAAAGATAAAGCAAATCGGACAGTATTTTTGATAAAAACTATTTGTATGACATTGCGCCGAGCCCTAAATATTTCCTAATCAAACTCATTTGCCCGATGTGATAACTTTCATGACTGAGCAAAAATCCAAAAAAACCAATAAAAGAATTATCATTAATTGGGGTACCAAAGGGCAATACGGCAACGGCTTGTTCATCGCTCACTTTCGATATGGCATCCACAAAGGACAGCGCGAGTTCATTCCAAAGTTCAGCTATTTTACTTAATGATGGATATTTTATTTTGGGATCAATGGCTCTGTTTCCCGGGGGCGGCGCCGTTGGGTCAACATATAATTCTTTGTATTCAAATATGGTTTCCAGCCCCAGCATGGCGCTGTAATTATACCGGGCATTCGTGATATGACCGGCAATCCACTGAAGGTGATTAACCTCTTCGTTCACGCGTTTGTTTCCCTGTACATCTTCAATCCCTTCGAGGACATTATTAAAAAGCCTGGTGTTTAAGGAAAATTGTTCTGCAAGTATTTTAATTGATGACATATTATTGATATTGGTTTTGAAACACAAAGGTGAGTCAATCCAGGGTAGCTGGCAAGCAGGAATGCTCTGCTCGCCAGGCTCCACTGTTGTCTGGTATTACATTGCCGGCATCGGAGCAATTTCTCTCACTTCGATGTTGCCGTCATTGGCAATATGAGGACAGCTTCTTGCCAGCTCGGCAGCTTTTTCCAAGCTGTCTGCCTTTACAATTAAGTAACCGCCAACAATACCTTCTTTGGCAGAGGAAACCGCTTCGTTAGTTGTGCCGGATGGTGAAACAACCATTCCGCCTGCGACCAGGGGCAATCCCCCGGTTAGGGTACCTGATTGCATCAAGCCACCCATATACGAGCCCCATGCCTGCAATTCGGCTTTATTTTCTGCTTCCGTTTTTTCACTCATTGGTATGCCTCCTCTGAGTAATAATAAGTACTCTTTCATTTGAAATAAATTTTTTGGTTAAATGATCGGGGCAAAACTAGGTTCATATTTATCATCCGCGGGTGTGTAAATACGCCAATATGAAGGGTTGTTTGCGCCAATAAGAAAGATTATGTTTGCTGTGAAAAGTAGACAGTCCATCATTTATCCACGAGCTATTATTAAAAATGTGACCGATGAAAAAAAATAATCGCAAACAAAATGTTGCACGCAAAATCCAGAGTAAACACATTTCGATTTTTGTTCCTGCGGGTAATTGCATTTTAAGCAGTGTCATCGGATCATACAAGATATTTACTACCGTCAATAAAATTTTGCATGATAAAAACCCCGATAATCCATTGCCTTTTATTGTGGAACTTGTGGGAATAAACAGCGAAACCAATCTGTACGAGGGAGCATTTAATATTAGACCTCATACCACGATAGATAAAGTTTCGAAGACAGACCTGGTAATCATTCCAGCAATTTTTGACAACATTCCGGATGAAGTAAAAAGAAATGCGAAAGTGGTGCCCTGGATCATTCAACAGTATAAGCAGGGTGCGGAAATTGCGAGTCTTTGCACGGGTGCTTTTTTAGTTGCTGCTACCGGTTTGCTCAATGGAAAAAAATGTGCCACACATTGGATG
>DATGFZ010000190.1:0-11264 GCA_035308805.1 Puia sp.
GGGGGAGCCCAACCGCTGGCCATTACAATGAATGAAGGCGTTGCATTAATTGCTGAAGTGGAAGAGTGGCGTATTGACAAACGGATCGAAACAAAATATCTTGATGAAAAATTCTTAGATATTGATCAAGCCATAAACAAGGCGCTGGAATACAAAGCTCAAGGAAAGGCAAAAAGTATCGGCGTGCTGTGCAACGCCGTTAATTTATTGGAACGGTTATGGGAAAGGAATATTATCCCCGACACACTCACTGATCAGACCTCTGCGCACGATCCGCTCATCGGTTATTGGCCTCATGAAATAAGTTATGAGCAGGCAAGAGTTTTGCGAGAAAAAAATCCCGGACAATATTTGGATTATTCTTATCGATCCATGTATCGTCATGTGCAACTGATGATTAAATTAATGGATAAAGGCGCCATTACTTTTGATTATGGAAACAATATCAGGGCAAGGGCGCAGGAGTACGAGACCGGAAGTCATCAGTCTGATGCCGGAATCGACAATAAACGCCAAACTCCAACATATACCCTGGGACGTTGTTTTGATTTCCCCGGTTTTGTTCCCGCCTATATACGACCTTTATTTTGCGAAGGCAAAGGTCCATTTCGCTGGGTCGCATTAAGCGGCGATCCAAAAGATATTGCAGTTACAGATGAAGTGATCTCAAAAATGTTTCCGGAAAATAAATCATTGCAGCGCTGGTTGGAATTGGCGAAAGAAAAAATTGCGTTCCAGGGATTGCCCGCGCGTATTTGCTGGCTCGGGCAGGGTGAACGTGAGAAAGCAGGCCTTGCATTTAATGATCTTGTAAAAAATAAAAAAGTAAAAGCGCCGATCGTTATCGGTCGGGATCATCTGGATACAGGTAGTGTTGCAAGTCCCAACCGTGAAACGGAAGCGATGCTTGACGGTAGTGATGCTGTGGCAGACTGGCCGTTGTTAAATGCATTGCTCAGTACAGCTGGAGGCGCCAGCTGGGTGAGTCTTCATCATGGTGGCGGAGTGGGAATGGGCTATAGCATTCATGCAGGGATGGTGATTGTTGCTGATGGAAGTGATGATGCTGAAGCCCGCTTGAAAAGAGTATTAAGAAATGATCCGGGCATTGGTGTAATCCGGCACGCTGATGCCGGTTATGAAACGGCAAAAGAAACTGCGAAGGAATATGATCTGGATATTATTGAAAGGTTAAAGCGATGAATTGTATTGTTGAACGGCCCGCCCTGAACAAAGATTAAAAATAATCGGAGCAGAATACTGAGCTCATTTGGATGGAGGCATGAATAGACATTCGAAAGACCAAGCCGGTAAATCCCTAAAATGCCCGCAGACTATGGCTGCTGGTATGTCAAACCAATAAATCTGCTTTTTTCTATTTTTCTCCTTCAATTCTTTCTGCTACGCGAATATAATATCCATTAATGTCAGCAAAAGCAAATTCTCTTAAACCATAAGAGTGTAACTTTAATCCATCTTCAATTTTAATTTTCCTGATCTGAAATTCCAAGAATATTTCTTCAATATTTTCAACAAACCACATAATAGCCAGGTGGCTCTCCACGAAGTTTGCATGTTCTCCAAAAAGAAGATGCATATCATCCCTTCTGATTCCACCATCTACTGATTCTCCCTTTTCATTCGCCCATGTCCACTCGTCATAAAATCCCAACGTGTCATGATAATAATCGAGTGTCTCCCGCAGATTTCTTACAGGCAGATGTGGATTACAATGTTTAAATTTTTTTGATCTCATATTTTACTCACCCAAAAAATAGGCAAGATTATTTAATAAATAAAACCCCATTGTTACCAGCGGGGTTTAAAAACTTTAAAAGACCATAGATTCATTTTTTCTTTTCCGGCTCAGGAAATAACCTTTGTTTTTCGTCTATCCGAGCGATCTTTCCGTCCTTCATCAAAATATCGTCTACTAAATAAGCAGAATCCGTCTTCCCCTTTTTGTCTGTCCAAGTTTCCGTTGACCATACCGTGACCCATGTATCTTTTTTATCCGGGTAGTAAGTGGTGAGCCAGGAGTCCACTACCGCAGATGCGGAAGACAGATTTCCACGCATTGGGATCATCATTGACATCAGGTTATCTTTCTTTCCCTGGAAATGAAATTTGTCTGCAATGAATTCAATGGAGTCTGAAAAGGAGTCGAAACATCCTTTTACGTCGCCATCAAGGTATTTCTTAAAAGCGGTAAGTGCAATCACCGCATTTTTTTCATCACCGGGTTGCCAGTTGATGGAATATCTCGGCGTAAAAGGATAGACGAGCGCTTCCTTAGGTGCGGCGCTGTCTGACTTGACTTCTTCTTTCTTCGTTTCGGTATTGCAACCAAATAATCCGAAACATAATAAAACAGGGAGCAGGCGTTGTTTCATAAACATTTGTTTTGATTATAATAAATAATAGGTCGATGACAGCGTTTCGGTCTGCAAAAAATGTACAGATAAAAAATAGTGGTTTATTGGTCAAATGAGGGAAGTCATCCCAAGTTACAAATTTAAATTAATGATAAATTTTACCAACTTGTCTTTAACTCAAAATAAAAAACCCAATATTGATCGACCAGGGAGATTTTTTTAAAATGTCAAAAAACATCAATCATGACATTTATTTTAACTTTTACCCATGCTGGTTTTACCACTGCCAAATACGCTGATGCGATTAAACAACTGAAATCCGCCGGAGCTGGCGCCCTAAAGGCAGAAAATACCTCGCAGCTTTTGGTGATCCTGAAAACCTCCAGATGACTGACGTGTGGGAATGATATGGAAGGCTTCGCGGCTTTTGGTCAAACACTGATGCCCATTATGCAATCAATGGATCTCAATCCAGGCCAACCGGAAATACGGGAATACTGGGAGTACACAACATCATTATCGGTTAGCATAAATTATCCCGGTTTTGGCACATTCAAAAATGCGCTGATTTGCTTCAAAGGAATACCTTTGAGCGGTAAGTTTATTGCCATGAAATATTTTTTATTTTCGCTGCTTTTGCTCAGCAGCGTTTTTGAATCCTTTTGCGCAGATACATTAACACTGCACTCCCCGTCGGGGAATATTACTGTGAAAATGTGGATGAATCAGCAATTGTGGTACTGTGTTTCATTCGAAAATAAAATTATCGTTTCCTCGTCAGCGATTGATTTAATTTTAATGGATGGGAGAGCATTTTCCATCAGAAACTCCATCAAATCCCATTCTTTCAAAAAAGAAAACAGCATCATCGTGTCGCCGGTTCCGGAAAAAAGAAAAAACATTCCGGATGTCTACAACGAGATTTCCATAACATTCAGGCAACCTTATCAGGTAATTTTCCGGGCTTACGACGATGGGGTCGCCTATCGCTTCAACACGTTCTTTACTGATTCGATTTTTGTCAAGAATGAGGTTGCTACATTTTCT
This sequence comes from Puia sp., assembly GCA_035308805.1. Lineage (GTDB taxonomy): Bacteria > Bacteroidota > Bacteroidia > Chitinophagales > Chitinophagaceae > Puia. Next base: position 3,423 of record DATGFZ010000190.1, read on the forward strand.
TTCCCTGAAAACTCATTTGTCTATTTCCCCGAAGTACATAAACGTGATGACGCTGATATTTTTCACACCAGCTTTGAAGAAATTTACCAGCACAAAAAATTGGATCAAATCGCGGATTCTTCGATCGCATTTTCTCCTGTATTGATAACTCCATTATCGTCTCCAAAAATCGCGCTTACGGAATCTGCGCTCGAAGATTATCCCGGAATGTTTTTACAGGGAACTTCTTCTTCATCACTCAAAGGTACCTTTGCACCATATCCTGCTGAAGAGAAGATTACCGACGGTGATTACCCCGAGCGGATCGTTTCCAAACGTGCAGATTTCATAGCGCGAACAAAAGGAACGACCAATTTTCCGTGGCGCATCATCATCATTGCAAAAGAAGATAAAGATATTCCTGCCAACGATATTGTTTATCGTCTTGGGGCTCCTTCGCGTATTGGGGACGCATCGTGGGTGAAACCTGGAAAGGCAACGGACGAATGGATCATCAATACCAATCTTTTTGGTGTACCATTTAAATCCGGTGTTAACACAAACACTTACAAGTATTATATTGATTTTGCAAAGCGTTTCGGATTCGACAGAATCATGATGGATGCGGGATGGAGTGATTACCAAGACATGTTCAAATTGAATCCTGACATCGACATGGATACCATCGTCATGTACGCAAAAGCAAAAGGAATTAAATTGAGCATGTGGACGCTTGCCCTTGCGCTGAACAAACAACTCGACAGTGCCATTGATCGTTTTTCCAAATGGGGTGTTGATTTTATCATGACTGATTTTATCGATCGTGACGATGAAAAAACCGTTCAGTTTTATTATCGCATTGCACAAAAATGCGCGGAGCATAAAATAATGATCATGTTTCACGGCGCATATCCCCCAAAAGGCTTTAACCGCACCTATCCAAATGCCATAACGCGCGAAAGTGTTCTCGGCTCAGAATACAATATCTGGAGTGATAAAGTTACACCATCGCACGATTGCACTTTGCCGTTCACACGGATGCTTTCCGGCTCCTTTGATTACGAGCCTGGTCTCCTGAACAATGCAACCAAAGCGGCTTTCAGACAAATTGAGGGGTATACCATGAGCCAGGGAACACGCTGTCATCAGCTTGCCATGTTTGTAGTCTACGACAACCCGATGCAAATTTTTTCAGGAAACCCATCTCAGGGCTGGCGTGAACCGCAGTTCATGGAATTGCTCGGCAGTATCCCCACAACGTGGGATCAGACAATTATACCCGATGCAAAAATTGCTGAGTACATCATCACCGCGCGAAAAAAACATGACACCTGGTTCATCGCAGGCTTGAATGACTGGAAACCGCGAGATTTCAACATTTCATTTGGGAAAGGTGCATTTGATTTCCTGGATGATGAGACCCATTACACAGCTACCGTTTGTAAGGACGGCATCAATGCAGAACGTTACGCAAGTGATTATGTCATAGAAAACATTCCAGTGAATACCGGAACTGTAATACCAATCCATCTTGCGCCCGGTGGCGGTTTCCTGATCAAACTGGAAAAGCATTGAATGGTTGTCTTGTCGAATGTTTGAATTGCTGAAGAGGACGAAAAAAGAAAATAATACTGCAAAATCAGGTCATTGCTTTTGGTTCCGTTACTCAAAAAAATAGAAATGAAAGCAACTTTTTTCTTGAAGATCCGAAAGTTGCCGAGCAATCATGTGCTAACCCCCCAATCATCTCGCTGCTCTTGTCGAAAAATGAATTCATGCTTCAATTTTCCCTGCGCAACTTGCTATAATTATTTTCTTTCATGTAAAAAACTTCCATAACTTAGTCAACGCTGCCTTCATATTACCAAACTCGTCTCCACGAAAACGGCTTCCTTGTTTTTTACGTTACGTTCTTTAAACCTAAATAAACATCATCATGAAACAACTCACGATTATTTTTGCCACAGGGGTCATTTTGTTTTTTGGTTCCTGCTCCGGCAGCGGCAGCGAAGAAAAGAAAACGGACAGTACAACCGCCGCAACTCCTGCCGCGCCTGTATTCCAGCCTTTTAACATTGCGGTGATAACGCACCCTGTAAAAGATTTCGACAAATGGAAAACTGCCTATTTTGCTCATGACTCCGTACGAAAAGCATACGGCATTTCTCACCTTAGTTTTGGACGCGGATTAGAAGACTCTGACATGGTCACTGTTGTCCAGCTAATCAGTGATGTGCAAAAGGCAAAAGAATTTTCGATGCTTCCCAGCTTGAAAGTATTAATGCAAAAAGCAGGGGTCACCGGTCCTCCAACATTCGATTTTATTCATGTGCTCCGCGATGATACGACTGCTACGGATAACAACGACCGCATGATGATCGCCCATAAGGTAAAAGATTTTGATGCATGGCTAAAAGTTTTCGATAATGAAGGCAGTGCGAAAAGAGCAGGGTATGGAATGGTTGACAAAGCGCTTGGTCGGGGGATTGATGACTCAACCATGGTGTATCTATTGTTTACTGTTACTGATCTTGCAAAAGCAAAAGAACGAGGAAATTCAGACGAATTAAAGAAAATTATGACTGATGCAGGTGTTGTAGGACCCCCTAAAGTAAGATTTTTCAAAGTGGTAAAATAAGATTGCCGGTGAAAAAATAAGACCGTTGCTCACGATAGGCAACGGTCTTTTATTTATGGGTTAGGTATCATATAAAAACCCATCCGATCGCAATACTGAAAATTGAAAACCGCCCGTACTGAATGCCTTATCACCCCAAGAGGTCCGAAGAAGAAAATAAGAGCCTAATTTTCTTTTATCAAAACAAAATGAAGAATTAACTTTCATCTCTATTTAATCAAAACAACTGCACATGTTATTGCGGATAATTCTTATTGCTGCCCTTTTTGGAACCTCATTGAAAAGCAATTGCCAGCAAACAGAAATGCTCATTTACCACAATATCAAAACAGATCAGTCCGGCAATATTGTTCCCTGGTATGACGAGGATCCGGGGAAGTCTTTTGATCATGTAATTAATATTGTTTGGAATTTCTGGGATACCATGCGGCATGATATGAACGGACTTCCGTATTATATGAATCACCAGGTTTGGAATCCTGAATTCAATGATCCACGAGGCATTGGGGGTGACCAGTTTTCGATGGCGCTCTCTTCCTGGCGGTTATATTATGCTTATTCGGGAAACGAAAAAGTGAAAGCGAATATGAATTTTCTCGCAGATTATTATCTGACACATTCTTTATCAAGGTCCGATGCAAAATGGCCTGATCTGCCCTTTCCTTATAACTCTTTTATCTATTCTGGTTTTTACAATGGAGATATGACAGCAGGCGTAGAAATTTTGCAACCGGATAAGGCCGGATCATTTGGACTTGAATTGGTGCATTTGTATAAGATAACAGAAAAGACGCTTTATATAGAAGCTGCGATGAAAATTGCCAATGCATTAACAGTGCATATGAAGGAGGGAAACATTAATTATTCGCCTTTGCCATTTAAAGTAAATCCATATGCCGATACCATAGGATTATTGAGTTATCAAAAACAAACGGGAACCTGGAAGGATTCCGCAGGATATACGAGCAACTGGGCACCAACGATGCAGCTGTTTTTAGATCTCATTGATTTGAAAAAGGGAAATACCGGCTCCTACCAAACGGGTTTTGATAAATTATTAAACTGGATGAAAGCCTTCGCCATGAAAGAAAATAAGTGGGGACCTTTTTTTGAGGATGTGAATGAATGGAGTGAAACACAAATTAATGCCATGACATTTGCAAGATTTATTATGGAGCACCGCAGCTATTTCCGCGACTGGAAAAATGATGTACAAAAGATCATTTCTTGGGTGCATAAAAACTTTGCAAACTATGATTGGAAAAAATACGGTGTTACCGTAACCAATGAACAAACGGTCTACCCCACGCCAGCCAATAGTCATTCATCACGCCAAGCTGCGGATGAATTGTTATATGTAAGTTTATCTGGGGATACTGCCATGTACCGAAATGCAATTCGAGAATTGAGCTGGGCTACTTACATGGTAAACTTTAATGGCTGTAACAGGTTTCCGACCGATGAGCCTTGGCTTACAGATGGTTATGGAGATTATATCCGTCATTATTTAAGAGCGATGGATGCTTTTCCAATCCTGACGCCTCCGGATCAGGATCATATCATTTCATCTACTTCAGTCATTCAGCAAGCGGATTATGCAGGATATTTGAAAAAATTTATTTACCTCAATTTTGATGGCATCGACAGCAATAAAGTGAACCTGTTTTACAGAACTTTTGATGCTCAGGGTACAGAAAGGATAAAATTAAAAAAGAAACCATCCGCGGTATTGCTTGAAAATAAGCCCATTTCGGAAAATAGTGCAGGAGAAGGCTTTGAATGGAAACCGATGGCAAATGGAGGATTATTAATTGTTCGCCGCATGAACGGAAGAAAAGTTATCCTGGTCAAGTAAGAAAGCGCACCCAGGATGGCCGATCGGCGCGATTAGATGACAATTGCCAGCATTCAATGATCATGATTTGTCCTTTGGTTTTCAACAATAAATCAAATCAACCAATCCCAACTTATAAAGGAATATCCGTATCAAATATAAAACGCTCGGGTTTTGGTAACGGTTTTCGCGGTAACATGTCATCGCGCATGGCCGTGTTATAGACAAACGCTGCAACAACGACTGCGGCTTGTTGCAGATCTTCAATGGAAAGATGATCAAAGTTATCCATGTTGCTATGGTGAGTGCGCGTTTCATATTCCATGGGATCTTGTATAAATTGGAAAGCGGGAATACCCACCGCATCAAAAGAGATATGATCGGTTGATCCTGTGTTGCTGCCTGTCACTCCCGTTGCGCCCATGTCGGCAAATGATGCGAGCCATTGCGTGAAAATGTCGCGCAGTTTTTCATTGTTCTGTAGGTAAATTCCGCGAATTTTTCCAGTACCATTATCAAGATTATAATAGGCAGAAACCAATTTCTGCTCTGGTTTTAAATTCATGTCTTTCGGATCGCCAAAATGTTTTTTCACATAGCCAAATGAACCGAATAATCCTTGCTCTTCGCCACCCCATAATGCTATACGGATCGTGCGCCGCGGTTGCACATTTAACGCTCTTAAAATGCGAATGGCCTCCATCATGACGATACTTCCGGCTCCATTATCTGTAGCACCGGTGCCACTATGCCAAGAATCAAGATGTCCGCCGAGCATGACCAGTTGACTTTTTAATTTCGGATCTGTACCCGGAATTTCTCCCACAACATTGTATCCGGTGAGATCATCATCATAAAATTTATTCTGTACATTTATTTCTAGCTGTACTGGTTTTTTATCCTGCAGGAGACGTTGCAGCCGTAAATAATCTTCGGTTGATACGACCATTTCCGGCAATGGCGCCGGATAGCCTTTTGCGAATCCGGGAGAACCGTCTACAAATAAAGTTCCGTCTCTTCCTGAGCTCACTTCTTTTAAAAGAGCTGTCGCACCTTTCGATTGTAAATACATTTCTGTTTGATATTCGCGCAGCAATATAGGGAGATAATAATCCAGCATTTGCCTGCCGAACATATAGGCATCAGGCAGTTTGTTAAGCACTGAGTCTTCATATCTTGTGGCATAAGCTGTAAAAGCGCTTCGAAGTTTTGTGCTCGTTGCTTTTACCATCACGATTTTTCCGTGAAGATCACCTGTTTTATCAATTGCAGATGAGTCCAATTTATCAAGAAGAATCACGTCAGCAATGGTAAGACCCTTCGTGCCGTTTGTCCACGCTACCGGATAAGCAATTAGCGGTTGATAGTAAGGAATTTTCATAGCCAGATAAGATGATTCTGTGCTCCAGCCCCTGCCAAATTCTCCCCAGGCCTCTGGGCCCGCATTTTGTAATCCCCAGGTTTTTAAAGTTTGTGAAACCCATTCCAGCGCTCTTCTGTACCCTGGTGAGTTTGTCAAGCGCGGTCCGCAAACATCGGTGATGTTGTGTGCAATCATCGTTATTTGTGAATTATTTTTTTCTTCGTCTTTTATTTTTTGGATCATCTGGGCGTCAACACTTGGTTGAGCAACGGGAGAAAAAGAAAGCAGTAACCATCCTGCTGCAAGAATTGACCTTTTCATGTGCGTTGAATTATGGAAATACAAATTAAGTAATAACCAAATAGCTGAAAAATAATTATTGTTTGAATAAGAATAGAATATTTACGAAATCGGGGTTTGCCTATTCATTTCTTTAGTACATTAGTTCAGCAATTTTTTTTACACCAATTCAAATACATCTATATGAAGGAACTAATGAGTCGTTGCAATTTATTCATGGTAATATCTTTATTTTTATTTTTATCACTTTATCCAAAAAGTAATTTATTTGCTCAAGAGGGTTCACCCCTTGAGGGAAGATGGGATATGACCATTCATTCGGCAATTTCTGGCGGTAAAGAACTTCCCTCGTGGCTAGAAGTAACCCATTCGGGTACCCGCGCGTTAGTGGGTCAATACGTTGGACCTGGCGGAAGTGCAAGGCCCATTTCGAAAATTAATTTCAAAGACAATAAAATGAGTTTTACCATTCCGCCGCAATGGGACAGGGGGGATGGCGATTTTACTTTTGAAGCGACTTTCCAGGGTGATAGTTTATCCGGCAATGGAGTCAGCAGCGATGGGAAAACGTTTACTTGGACTGCTCATCGGGCACCAAAATTAAAACGCACAAAAGAACCTGTTTGGGGAGAACCCATTCAATTATTTAACGGAAAAGACTTAACAGGCTGGCATGCGATGGGAAGAGAAAATCAGTGGATGGCACAGGATGGCGTTTTGCGCAGTCCGCACTCAGGAGCAAATCTGGTAACCGATCAAACGTTTAATGATTTCAAATTGCATATCGAATTTCGTTATCCAAAGGAAAGCAACAGCGGGGTTTATCTTCGCGGGCGTTATGAAGTACAAATAGAAGACAGCAAAGGCAAAGAAGCTACCAAAGATTATCTCGGTGCTGTCTATGGTTTTATAGCTCCAACGGAGCAGATGGCAAAGGATCCGGGCGAATGGCAATCCTATGACATTACATTAACAGGAAGGATGGTAACTGTTGTTGCAAATGGCGTAACAGTGATCTGTAACCGGGAAATTCCAGGCATTACCGGTGGCGCTATCAATAGTAAAGAAGAAGATCCGGGACCATTGTTGATACAGGGAGATCACGGCCCGGTGGATTACCGCAATATTGTTATCACACCTGCAAAATAATTCATCCCAGGAAGCATGCAGGTTTTTTGTGATGAAGATGGTTTAGTCAGGGACGGGCATCCTTGTTCTTTATTGGCGGACCGTATACTCCTTACCTTGGTTTGGAAGGAATAGAAAAGGCTGTTGCAGTGCAGATTGAAGCCAAGTATTCGTTTACTGTATCACGGGAATAAAATTTTAAAAAAACATTATACAACAAGATCGATGAATTTTCTATTGTTATATAGATAAGGAAGCAATACAGCTGCGTACACGCCAAGAATGATAATGATTCCAGACATGAGTCTCCTGAATTTTTCTGTGATTCCCTGAATAGGGGAGCTATGACCCTGCTGCACTTTCCACAATAAAAAAGTAGTTAACAAAATGAAAATAGAGATAAAAATAACCTGCCCATTCGGAATATATTCTTTGAATTCAAAATATATAATTCCGACGCAGAGCATAAGTGTATTGCATCCAAAAATGAGAATTGAAACGTTGATAAAAATTGTTGGGTTATAACCACTGGCAAATCTGTAAGCAATGGCGTAAATAAAACATGATAGTGTACCGAATATGCCGCAAAATAGTCCTGTT